>CALFYR010000340.1 GCA_937954195.1 uncultured Dehalococcoidia bacterium | reverse complement strand
GGGGTCATCGATGTCGTTGAGCTCGGAAAGCACCTCGACGGTCGTGCCGAATCGGCGAGCGATGGAAAAGAGCGTATCGCCGCGAACGACCGTGTACGCGAATGTGCCGGGCTCCAGCGTCGCGGTCGCCGGCGGTTGATTCGTTGCCGTCGCCGATGGGGTACCAGTCGTTGCGGGGGATGGGCTTGCGGGAGCCGAAGGCGAGGCGGTTACTCCCGGCGTCGCGGTCGGGTCATCGTCGTCGTCGCCCCAGCAGGCGGCGCCGGTCAGCGCGATTGCCACGGGTATGGCCAGCCACAGGGCCAGGCGATGGATCGGCATTACCCGTATAGCTTCTCGCCTGGCGTCGCACCGGGGAACGGTCTTTCGGCCCGGCCTGGCGCATCCCACAGGGTCATGCCGCCTTGCCCGTGGCCGGATTCGCACATACATTCGCCCTATGCCGCTTTTCGGCGCACCAGGGCAGCGGATCGGATACGAGGTTTACCCGCACCCGGGCGGAGCGCCGCCTGTGCTGTTGATCCACGGATTTACCGCCAGCGCGGGTTCGTTCGAAGCCAACCTCGATGGGCTGCGGCGCCACTTCACCGTTGTTACCGTCGAGCTGCTTGGCCACGGAAGTTCCGATGCGCCCGAGGAAGCCGGCGCCTACGGGCCCGCCCCCGCAGTTCAGCGCATCATCGACCTGCTCGACCACCTCGAATACGATTCGGCATTCATCTGCGGGCACTCACTTGGTGGCGCGCTCGCCCTGCGGGTCGCGCTCGAAGCTCCGCACCGCGTGGCCGCGCTCGCCGTAATCAACTCGAGTTCGGCCGCCGGGACGCCCGAATGGCGCGATGCCGCTCGCCCACGGATGCGCGAAATGGCCGAACGCGTGCGCGAGGATGGCACCGAGTTCCTGAAGCGGACGCGCATCTACCCCGCCCACAGCCGCCGGCTGGACCCGCTTTCCAAGGATTTGCTGACGCGCGACTTCGACCGGCTGTTGCCTGCGGGTGTTGCGGGCACCGCCGAAGCGCTCGTGGTCGACGTCAACGCCTGGGAGCGCCACGGCGAGTTGAGCGTGCCCATGCTCCTCGTGGTGGGCGACAAGGATGTGGACTTCGCGACGAACGCGGACGCGTTCGTGAGCCGCTTCCCACCGCACATGGTGCACGTGGTTCACCTCGCCCACGCGGGTCACGCCGCGAACATCGAACAGCCGCGCGAGTTCGAACAGGCGATGGTGGAATTCGCCCACACGGTCGGCTACCTGCGCCAGCCCGGCGAAGGCGCCGGCGAATCGAACAAGATGCTGACGGCCCTCGGTGGATCGCTGGTTCTCGCCGGGATCGGCCTGCTGGCCGCCGCGATCTTCTTTAACAGCGGCGATGGCGACGATGAATCGCCCGTACTGGCGGCCGGCGCGCCCACCGATGAGCCCACCCAGGTGGTGGGAGAAACCGTGACCCAGGAACCCATCACCGCGGTAGCCGGGACCCGCGTCGCCGGGCCGGTAAACGTCGGCGGCCAGGCAACCGCGGCGGCCCTCACGCCGACTTCGACCCCAGAACCGGCGACGTCCACTCCCGCACCACCGACTGCCACCGCTACTACCGCGCCCGTCCAGGACGACGACCCGGACCCGACGGCTACGCCGGAGCCGACCGCAACTCCCGAACCGACCGCGACACCGACCGAGGTAGCCGGCCCGCGCGCCGTTATTGTTGGGCCCCGGTCGGCTGAGGTTGGTTCGACTGGCGTGTACACCGCCGACACGGGAAACGGGAACCTGTTACGCGTGGACTGGCAAACCCCTAGCGGCCCGGTGCCAATCCAGCCCGGAATTTCCGTGAGTTTCGGCTCGGCCGGGTGCTACGCGATTTCGATGACGGCGACCTTCTCGGATTCGCCGCAGCTCTCAAGTTCAATCGTGGTCTCAGTAGGCGGCGCGGATTGCGGCGTGGGCTAGCCGGTCATTCCATCGTCAAGGTCGCGGGCTCCGTCATCAGCACCCAGTACACCCGTAGCGTCAGCAGGCCGCCGAAGTCGTTCAGGTAGCCCGCCTGCCCCGGCAGGTAGCTCTTCCATACCTGGTTCACGTTGTCGTATTCCAGCACCTGCGCGTATGTGCCGGAGATACCCGCGAGCGCATCGGCGACCGCCTTGCTGGTGCCGGTGTAGGTGAAATTGTTCCACCCCGTGCGGAGCTCGACCGTGCGGCCGGCGGGGGCGTTCGGGTTCAGGCTGGCCACATTCGCCGCCGGGGCATTCACCCAGTAGGCGTCAAACTGCTCGATCACCTCGAACTCGTTCACGTACGAAGGGGCGTTCCTCACGAATCGGTCGTAGGCGCCTACCTCAGGTTCGAGGAGCACCTTCAGCGGGTTCCATTTGAAAATGGCCGTCCACGGGTTCGGCAGCGTCGAGGCAGCGCCCGGCAACGCGCCGTCCGGCTCCATGTGGGCGATGTTCGACCAGCCGCCGTTCAGCGTTTGAATCACGACAGGGCCGGGTGGCGGGGGCACGGTGCTGACATTCCGGCCGACGAAGGCGAGGTCTGCGCCGCCGCCAGGCCACGTGAACGACGGTTGGGCCGGCGTGCCGCCGACAAGGATGTCCACGCGTTTGCCGGGCGCGCCGCACCCGGTTTGTTCGGCCGCGCTGCGGACGCGAAGCGTGAAGCGGGAGATAGGCAGACCACCGATCTGTACGGCGGTCGTCTCGCCGCAGACCACGGCGTCGATACGCGCCTCCACCCGGGTTCCACCGGGCACGAACCGCCACTCGCGCAGCGGCTCACCGGTGATGGACATGGGAACGCGAGCAAGCGCGGACCCGATGTTCGCGATGCCGGAACCCGCCCAGCTCTGGCCATGCGGCGCGTCAGGCGCGGGCGTTGCGCCGTCCCGGGCGGCCTGGATGTAGTCCTCGGGGTTGAGGTTCGAATTGCGCGACATCATCAACGCGAACATGCCGCTTACAAACGGCGCGGCGAAGCTGGTGCCGCCCGTGCGAATTTCCACGTAGGGACCGTTGATGCCGTCGGTGCGGCCCGTGCTGACGATGTTCATGCCCGGCGCGGCGAAGTCGATCGCCGGGCCGTAGCGGCTGAACGAAGCCCACGAGTTACCTTGCTGCGGGTTCGAAGCACCAACCGCGATGACGTTCGGGTACTGTGTGTAGGCGGCCGGGTAGGCCGTGCCGACCGTGGTGCTGGGCGAGCCGATGTTCCCCGCCGCCGCAACCACGATGACCCCCTGGGACTGCGCCAGCTCGATGGCGGCCCGCATGATCGGGCTATCGGCGCCGGAGCGCTCCGGCAGGATGGCGAGGCTCAGGTTCACGATGTCGGCGCCGTTCCGCACGGCGTACTCAATGCCGCGGGCCACGTCGGCGATTTCGCCGTTGCCCTGGCAGTCCAGCACCTTCACCGTCATCAGCCGCACGGACCAGGCAATCCCGCTGACGCCCTGGCCGTTGTTCCCAACGGCCCCCGCGATGCCGGCCACCTGCGTGCCGTGGTCGTGGTCATCGCGAATGTCGCCGACGTTGTGCTGTGTGGATGGATACCCGCAGAGGGCGTTGTTGCTCTGCGTGAGCGTGATGTAGCGGCACCCGTTGCGGTCGTTCACGCAGCCGTTGCCATCCCGGTCGATGCCGTCGTTCTGGTTGTCGATCGGGTTCGTCCAGAGGTTGGCGGCGAGGTCGGGGTGCGTCGTATCGATGCCGCTATCCAGGACCGCGATGACAACGTTGCTGCTGCCGGAGTGGAGGTCCCACGCCTGGGGCATGCCGAGCTGTTCGAGGTAGCTGGCCTGGCTGCCCGGGTAGAACGAATCATCGGGCGTGATTGCGGCCTGGACCTGCGCGGAGGGCTCAGCGCTGAGCACATCGGGACGGGCGGCGAGTTCACGGGCGAACTGCTCGGCCGTCATGCCATCGGGCACGGGAAACTGGCGGAAGCCTTGCTGCTCGAGCGTCGGCGGAAGGCCATCGTCCTGTAACTGTTCGATGCGGACGCCGGTATCAACCTGGACGACGACATAGCCCGGTGGCGGCGGTTCGGCGTGCGCCACTGGCTGGTGGAACCGCCCGGTTGCCGCTCCGGCACTGATTGCCACTACCAGGGCGAAAATGCCCAGCCATCGCACGCGCACAATGCCTCCCTGCGGGTCAGCCGCTCCTCATTCTCCGCCCTCAGGCGTTGGGTCGAGTGTGGGGAAGAACGGGGTCGGGATTGGTGTTGGCTCCGTGGCAGGGCGCGCGCCGAGAAGCTTCTCGTCCATCATAACGGCTACATCCCGCGCCTGATCGATGGTCATGTACGGCTGCCCGCCATACGTCTGCACCACCCCTATCACGTTGCCCCGGCGGAAGATGAAGCGGTGGTACGCGCCCACAACCTCGCTCGATCCGACCGTCCCCTGGATGAATTCGAACCCGGCCGATTCGTTCGCGAGCAGTCGGGCCGTCCGGCGTTCGCTTCCATTGCGCGAACCAAGCCGCTGGTCCAGGTGATCGAACGCCTTGTCGGCGCCGTCGGTGCTCGCGAAGAGATACGTCTCGGTCCACACGTAGTAGCTGCCCTGGAGCACCTGCGCGGTTTCTCCAACCGGGTCGAACTGGGCCTGGAACCCATCGATGATGCCCCATTCGGCCGCAAGTTCGGCGCCCTGCTGCTCCGTATCGAACCAGTACGAGCTGGCGAACGTCGTGATATTCATCGCGAACGTCTCGGGCTCGTTGACACGAGTGGCCGGCGGCAGCTCCTCCAGGAGGATGCCGTACAGGTTGGCCGGCCCTTCCGAAACGGGCTCCGGGCCACCACTCGTGCCGCCCGTGCTCGGGGTCACGTTTGGGTTCGTCACTGGTGAACTAACGTCCGGGTCGTCGTCATTGTTCCCCGTCAGGAGAAAAATCACGACGACGGCCATCGCGATCAGCGTCAGCCCGGCGAGCAGCATGAGCAGCGGCTGGTTCTGAAGGATGCCCTGTTTCTTCGTCGCCATGGGCTAGTTGCCCGCAGGCGGAGTGTAATTGGCGATCGGGGTCGGCTCGACAGCCGGGATCTGACCGAGTGCCTTGCCATCCGTAATGGCCGAGAGGTCGCGTGCCGTATCCACCTTCATGAAGCCCTGGGAGCCCTTCGTCACCACGATCGAAACGACGTTGCCCCGCCGGAAGATGACCTGGTGGTACGTGGCGACCACGGGCGAATTCCCGATGTTGCCCACGTTTGCGACGAACGCGACGCTTTCGTTGCCGATGGGCTCCAGCGTCACGGGATCCTGTCCGGGGACTCGCTGCGCGCGGTTCACCATCCACTGGTAGGCCTCTTTGGCGCCATCCTCGGAGCCGAAGATGTGGCACTCCTGGTGGACGTAGTACCCGCCATTGAGCACGGCGGTGTCGCCGCCTTCCGGCGTGTACCCGGTTTCGTAGCCGCCCTTCCATCCCCACTGTTCGAGCAGGGAGCGGCCCTCGTTCTCCGATGGGAACGTGCGCGTCCCCGCGTAGTTGTCGACCGTCAGCACGTAGACCGAATTGAGGCTCGTGATCCAGACGAATCCCATGCGCTCGACGAGGTCTTCGACGGTGATGGCGTACTTGCTCGCGGGCTCATCGAGCATGGGCGAGGTGCCGGGGTTCGCGGAGGAGGTGGTGGGCGTCGAGGTGCCGCCGGCCGTCGCATCGGGTGCGCCGCTATCGTCGTCGTCATCTCCACAGGCGACGAGGGCGGGGACCATCAGGAAGCAGGCGAACAAGCCCAGCGCGAGATTGCGCTGCATAGCGAACTCCGGGGGCGAAGTGTGAACCGAGTGTACGGGGGCACCCGGTTTGGGCAAAGAAAAAACGAAAGAAAACGGAAGGGGTGACGACCCGGGATTTGTGCTCGGAACAACGGCCGCAAGCGTGGCAGGAAGACCATCCCATTCACCGGAGACAGACCAATGCCACGACGCGCCACACCTTCCCCCGACCTGCCGCTCCCCGTGTTGCTGCAACAGCTCGACCACGACCGGATGGGCCGCTACCGCGAACACCTCGCGTTCTACGCCGGGTCGCAGTGGCAGGGCCGGGCCCGGCGTGGCGAGCGGCGCCTCACCTTCAACTACGCGAAGGCGCTCATCGACAAGCTGACGAGCTATCTGCTCGGCGGCGCATCGGTGCAGGTGGAAGGCGGCGAGACCGCCGACGGTCAGGCACGTGCGCGGGAGGCCGAACGGGCGCTCCGCCGCGTGGAGCGCCAGAACGCGCTCGCCCAACTGGACTACGAAACGGAACTCGATTGCGCGGTCCTCGGCGATGCCTGCTACCGGGTGAGTTGGGACGCCACGGAGCGGCGCGTGCGCATCACCGCCCCGGATGTGCAGGGCATCTTCGCCTGGCGCCAGGCCGATGACCCGGCGACCGTGACCGCCATCGCCTCGCAGTACACCCTCGCGCCGGCGCCCGGCCGCAAACCGGCGCCGGAGGACACCGTTACGGAGTACTGGACCGCGGAAGTGTTCGAGCTCTGGCGCGGCCCCGGCCTGGCGGAACGCCAGCCGAACCCGTACGGCTTCATCCCGTTTGTGGTCTTCCCGAATGTGCGCGAGCCGAAGCAGGCATGGGGCTCGAGCGACATCCCGCCGCTGGTCGAATCGAGCCGGGAGCTGAACCGCTCGTTCAGCCAGTTGAGCCAGATCCTCGAACTCTCCGGCAACCCGATTGCGGTGCTCGAGGGGGTGCAGGGCTCGCGCGATATCGCCGTCGAACCCGGCGCGGTGTGGGAAGTCCCCGAAAGCGCCCGCGCCTACCTGCTGGACCTGCTCCAGGGCGGCGGCGTGGCCCTCCACCGCGACTACATCGACCTCGTCTACCGCACACTGCACGACCTCGGCGAATCGCCCCGGACAGCGTTCGGACACAACCCGCAGGGGCTCAGCGGCATCGCGCTCAACACCGAACTCGACCCCATCGCTCGCAAAGTCGCGCGCAAACAGCGCATCCGCACGGCGGTCTACGAGCGGCGCGCCGAGCTCATCCTGCGCCTCCTCGCCCAGTTCGAAGGGCTCGACATCACCGGGCTTCATCCGCGCATGCACTGGGGCCCCATCCTCCCCATCGACCGCAGCCGGCAGGTCAGCGACGAACGCTCGCTCGTCGAAGCCGGCATCCAATCCCGCCGCACAGCGGCCGCCAACCTCGGCAGCGAAGACCCGGAAGCCGAATGGGTGCGGGTGGTGGAGGAGGGGCGGGGGTCCGCCCGGGAACGGGGAAACGGCCTGTAGGATTGTCGCGTGGACATCACCACGTCGAGGATCAACCGCGCAGGTGCGACCCTGCGCCGCTGGTGGGCGAGCGACCGCGCTCTTTATGGGCGCGAGGAAGTCCAGGCGTTTGAAG
>CALFYR010000339.1 GCA_937954195.1 uncultured Dehalococcoidia bacterium | reverse complement strand
TGCTTCAACCAGCCGCCGTTGTCGAATCGGCAGGTCACCCGCCAGAAGCTCAACCGGGTCGATTTGAAAGCTGGCGTGGAACTCGCCAAACCTCACGTGAAAGTGGGGAACGTGCCGGCTCCCTGCCTCGAAGTACATCGTGATGATGATACCGTAGAACCGACAAAGCTCCGCCACCGCTACAACCCTCGCTCGAACCAGATTCCGCCTTCTGGCCCCTCCCCGTGCCTCGGGCTGAACCCCATCCTCGACCAAAAGTAGACCGAGAGCCCAAGATTCGGATGTGCCCAGGAGCGAATGCGCACGACCCCGGCCGCATGGGCGCCAGCCACCAGCAGGCGTGCGGTTTCCGATCCGGCCCCGTAACTCCGGTGCTCGGTGTCGATGCAGAGGTGTTCGATCGTCAGCGAATCGGCTCCGCCAGAAACGGCGACTTCACCGACACGGATGCCGTCGGTAATCCGGATGATCCCGAGCGTGCGGTCGTCTTCAGCAACGAGGTTCACGCGCTCTCCCGAGCCTTCGAGCGAGTTGATGAGGCTCATCGCCCCAGCCACTCGCGCGCGTGGACGGCCACTACGTCTGTCGGCGCCTTCAGGCGCGTGCAGTCCGGCAACGAGTTCAGGAACGAGCGTCCGTACTGCTTTTCCCACAGTCGGCGGTCCAACACGGCCACAACGCCGAAATCTTCTTTATCCCGGATGAGCCGGCCGAAGCCCTGTCTGAATTTCAGGATCGCCGAAGGGAGCGCGTAGTCGTTGAACGGGCTCGGGTATTGCTCGGAGCGCGCCTTGAACACCGGGTCGCTGGGAACACCGAACGGCAGCCGCGTGATGATGAGCATGGAAAGCGCCTCGCCGCGGATATCAATGCCTTCCCAGAAACTCGCCGTGCCCAGGACGAGCGTCCGTGGATTCTCGCGCAGCTGGTCGGTCAGCTGTTTGGGGCTGCCATCAATTCCCTGCGCGAGCGCGAGGATGCCTCGCGAATCCAGCTCTCCTCGCACCATGTCCGCCACGCGGCGCAGGGCCGCATTCGACGTAAACAGCGCGAGCGCCCGGCCGTCGGATGCTTCCGTGAGTTGTACGACGGCCCGAGCGACGGACGCCAGGTAGTCCCTGTCACTCGGGTCAGAAACGTCTTCGACCGCCGCGAGCAACGTCGCATCCTTGTAGTTGAACGGAGACCCGAGCCGGAGTTCGCCGGGTTCCTGCAGCCCAAGCCGCTTCGCCGCGAATTGCATGTCTCCGTTCGCGCTGAGCGTGGCACTTGTCGCCACGGCCGTCCGGGTCTTCGAGAACAGCTCTTCCCAGAGCCGCGGCCCAACTTCCAGTGGTGCACTGTTCAGGGTTCCGTTGCCATCGCGGTCTCGGGCCACCCAGGCAATCGTTTCGTCGCCCGGCGACCCCATCAGGCGCTCCGTCAGTACGGCCAGGTCCTGGACCTTTCGAATGGCAGACTCGAACTCACCGGCGAGCACATCCGCGCCCTCGACCGCGGCGGATGCGACCGCTTTGGCAGCTTCCTGTCCGCGTGCCTCAACGTGTTTGAGCGCCCGCAGGAGTGGATCCCAGGCTGCTTCTACTGCTTCCCATGTGTCGCTGTGGCGCACGCCGCCGGAAAGCAGCACCCGGTCGTCGTCACCGCTCCCGGGAATGCGGCCCAGCGCGGCGAAGAACGGGGCTGCCCGGTCATAGCAATTCGCGACCGC
>CALFYR010000338.1 GCA_937954195.1 uncultured Dehalococcoidia bacterium | reverse complement strand
GGCCTACCGTCTGTTCGAAATCATCGCCTGGCCCGCCCTCGCCTGGTGCGCGATAGAACTGCCCTTGCGCCTCGCAATTGGCGAAACCGGTGGGCGCGCCCCAACCGCCCTTACTGGCGCTTGCGCGGCCGCCACGGTCGTCGCAGTCCGCATCCGAACCCGCGACCTCGCCGCTCCGCAACCCGTCCGCATCCGCGAATAACCAGCCTTCCTGGCGATTGTCATCAGGAGTAACACGCCCGCGGGACACCGCCACCCACGCGCGGTCATCCTCCCTGGGAATAACCGACGCGATGTCAACACTGCATCGCGGTGGGCAGAAGTTAAGGGCCTACCCGCGCGGCGGCAGCGCTTCCAGCGCCCGCCCAATCACCAGCCGCTGAATCTGGTTCGTCCCTTCGAAGATCTGGAAGATCTTCGCGTCCCGCACCCACTTCTCCACCGGGTGATCGCGCATGTACCCCTGGCCCCCGAGGACCTGCAGCGCATCGACCGTCACCTTCATCGCCATGTCACTCGCAAAGCACTTCGCCATGGAGCCCTCGGCCTGCAGGTACGTCTTGTTCGCCCCGGCCATCCATGCCGCCCGGTGAACCATCAGCCGCGCCGAATCCACGGCCATTGCCATGTCGGCCAGCATGAAGCTCACGCCCTGGTTCTTCATGATGCTCCGCCCGAACTGCACGCGCTCCTTCGCATAATCCAGCGAGTATTCGTACGCCGCCCGTCCGATTCCAAGCGCGTACGCACCAACCACCGGCCGCGTCCGTTCCAGCGTCATAAGCGCGCCAAGGGCCCCGGGCCCCGTGCTCCCGCCCGGCTTCGCCGCCGCGCCGAGCTTGTTCGCCGCCGGGATGCGGCATTCGTTCAGCACCACATTCGCCGTGTGTGAAGCCCGAATGCCCATCTTCTTCCACGTCGTGCCCTCTTCCAGCCCCGGTGTCCCCCTGGGGATGACGTACGCGCCGATCCCGCCCCACCCCTTGGACCTGTCCTCCGTCGCGAACACGACATGCACGTCCGCGATGTTCCCGTTCGTGATGAACTGCTTCTCGCCGTTCAGAACGTAGTCGTCCCCATCGCGCGTCGCCGTCGTCTGGATATTCGCCACGTCCGAACCTGCGTCCGGCTCCGTCAGGCACATCGCGCCCAGCCGCACCGAATCCCCGTCGCTCGCGATCTGGCCCAGCCAGTACTCACGCTGCTCCGGCGAACCAGTCGCCGCAATCGCGGCCCCGGCGAGCCCGGAGCTATTGATCGCCAGCGCGATCCCCGCGCAGCCCCACGAAAGCTCCTCCGCAAGGATGCACGGCAACAGCGACGATCCCCCGCCATCCAGGATCCCGCTCTCCCGCGTCACCCCAAAGCCGATAGCGGCCGCTTTCTTGATGATGTCGTAGGGCACTTCCTCATGCTCGTCGTAGTAGGCGGCCACGGGCCGGATCTCCTTCTTCGCGAACTCGTGCGCTACCTGCTGGACCATCTTCTCTTCGTCAGAAAGCTCGAACGACACCATCGGCCCGGTCCTCCGGTTCCTCGTGTATGTCCGGCAAGTTTACGATCCGGTAAGCAACACCGCCCTCACCGCCGCCGGGAACCCCGCGACGCACTGCCCATCCTCATGTTATGGTATGTTGCGGGATGGGCGACAGACGTGTCGTTCGATACGCTTCCGTCATGTTTCAGACGTGTTCCGGACCCGCCGTTTCTTCACACAAAAAGACGGCTTTTCTCATGGACACGCCCCGAAACCGCTGACTATGATGGCGCCGCCCCTGGATCCCTGACCGTTACGGCACCGAGGTAAAGCGACGCATGGACGAGCGCATCGGCCAGTTTTTGAATTTCCTTTCCGTCGAAAAGAACGCATCCGGCAACACCATCGCGGCCTACCGGAACGACCTGAACCAGTTCCGCGGCTTCCTCCAATCCGAGGGCCTGGGTGATGGCCTCGGCAACCTCACCCAGGACCAGATCGTCCGCTACGTCGAACACCTCCGGAACGCCCAGAAGTACAAAGACGCCACCGTCGCCCGAAAGGTCGCCGCCGTGAAGTCCTTCTATGGCTTCCTCGCCGCCGAGGGCCTCATCGACAGCGACCCCACCGAGCAGCTCAAGTCGCCGCAGGTTGGGAAGACCCTCCCCCGCGCACTCACCGTCGCCGAAGTCGACGAACTCCTCGAACAGCCGGCACGCCGCAACACCCCCGAAGCGCGCCGCGATAAGGCCATGCTCGAGCTCCTCTACGCCACCGGACTTCGAGTGACGGAACTTATTTCGCTTGACGTAAACGATATCGCCCTGGAAAGCGACCCCGTGACAGTCCGTTGTATCGGTAAAGGTGAACGAGAACGCATCCTTCCGCTCCACCAGCGCCCCGTCGATGAGCTCCGTCAGTACATCTTCCACGTCCGCCCCAAGCTGGTTCGCAACCGCCGCGAAACTGCCCTCTTCGTCAACCGCCGCGGCGAACGCCTTACCCGGCAGGGATTCTGGCTCATCCTCAAAAACTACGCCCGCGATGCCAAGCTCGATAAGGCCATCACCCCCCATACCCTCCGCCACACCTACGCCACTCACATGCTCTCAGGCGGCATGCCGTTGCGTAATGTCCAGGACGCCCTGGGGCACGCCAGCATCTCCACCACCCAGATCTACACCCACCTCACCGACGACCAAAAGCGCCGCGAATACGACAAGGCACATCCCCGCGCCTGATCGCGCCCCGGCGCCGGCGAGTCAGAACCCGTACAGGCATGGCCCACGCCATGCCTGTACCATTTTCCGGTGCAACTCAAGCCACTCGTCGAAGCACTCGAGGCCCCCAACGCCGCCCACGCCGTCGGCGAACTCGACCGCGCCGGCAAGCTCACCGGCCTCATCCCCGAACTCGAAGAGGGCCGCGGCTTTAAACAGCCCGAACTCCACTATTACGACGTCCTCGACCACAACATCGCCGCCGTCGCCGCCCTTGATGCCGCCCTCGGCTCCGGCGAGGACAACCGCGACCTCCGCGACGCCATCAGCTGGATCGACCTCGATGCCTCCCTCGACCGCACCATCGATGGGCTCCCCCTCGTCGCCCTCGTCCGCCTCGGCGCTCTCCTGCACGATGTCGCCAAACCAGCGACCGCCATCGTCGCCGAAGACCGCCTCCGCTTTCCCCGCCACGGCCCGCGCGGCGCCGAACTCATGGCCGAACGCCTCCCCTCACTCGGCCTCCCGGAGGAAGCGACCCGCCTCATCACGAAGCTCATCCGTTACCACCTGCGCCCCGGCGAACTCATCCGCAACTGGCCCGTATCCGATAAAGCCGTCCGTAAGTTCGTCACGGACCTGGAGGGCCACGTCCTCCCGCTCATGCTCGTCAACCTCGCCGATGGCATGGCGACCCGCGGCCCCGGCTACACCCGCGAGAACTACCGCCGCCATACCACCTTCATCAACTACGTCACCGCCCGCGCCTGGGCCGTCAGCGATGAGGGCGAACCACCGCTTCTCACTGGTGATGACCTGATACGTGAACTTGACCTGCCCGGTGGACGCTTGTTGGGGGCTGTCCTAACATCGGTTCGCCGAGCCCAACTCGAAGGCCGTGTCCAGACGAAGCACGAGGCCCTGGCGCTGGCGCGCTCCGTACTGGAAAGCCTGGAAGCCGCTGAATGAAGCCGGCCGTGGCTGGCGGAGCAGGAGACCCCCTATGACTGCCATGTGGCAGGTGATCTGCTATACCGGCTTCGACGTGATCGCCTTCTACTTCTTCCTCCTTCGTCCCGTACTGCAGGACCAGAAGCTCCAGAAGAAGGCTGTGCGCGAACTCCAGATCGGCGATGAGGTCATCACCGTCGGCGGCATCATCGGCGAACTCAAGGACGTCATCGTCCCCGTCGAAGGCCCCACCGAGTACATCATCGAGATTGCCGACGGCGTTCGCGTCCGCGCCGTCGCCGATGCCATCAAACGCAGGCTCAGCACCCTCGACGACTCACCCTCTCAATCCCAGGCCGCAGCCCCCGGCGGCGAGGTAACCCAAACACGTGCGTAGTACCACTACCGTCCTCACCTTCCTCTTCGTTGTCGCCCTTACCACCTTCGCCGTCATCGTGGTCTGGCCCAGCACGCCGTACCGCTACCTCCCCGGCGATTTCTGGCCCGAAGGCCGCGGACTCAAGATCGCCGGATTCGAACGCGAAACGATGCGCCTCGGCCTGGACCTTCGCGGCGGCGCCTATCTCGTCCTCGAAGCCAACCCCGGCGCCGACTACGACGGTGACATCGAACAGGCCATGGAAGGCGCCAAGGACGTCGTAGAACGCCGCGTCAACGCATTCGGCGTCAGCGAGGCCGAAGTCCAGCGCGCGAGCGGCAATCGCCTCAGCGTCCAGGTGCCCGGCCTCACCCTCGCCGAAGCCCAGGACCTTATCGGCCGCACCGCCGCGCTCAACTTCATGACCTACGACGACAACAACAACCTCGTCCCGGCAACCGGCGTCATCAATGGCCAGACCATTGCGATGACCGGCTCCCACATTCGCAACAACACCTTCGCGGAGCGAGTCGGCACCACCTATGCCGTGGTCTTCGAAACCACTGGCACCGGCTCCGAACTCATGGAGCAGATCACCACCAAGGCGCTCCAATACCCAATCGGCTCCGACCCACGGAACTTCCTCGTCGTCATGCTCGATGGCGAAGTGCTCTCCGAAGCTGCGGTCCAGGCCGTCATTAGCGATTCGGGCCAGATTACCGGCCAGGCGACCTTCAGCGAGGCCAGCAACCTCTCCAAGCAGCTCAACGCCGGCGCCCTCCCCGTGCCGCTCCGCATCGTCCAGTCCCAGGAAGTCAGCGCCACCCTCGGCGAAGACTCCGTCCTCGATTCGGTGAAGGCGGGCCAGGTCGGCCTCATCGCCGTCATGATCTTCATGATCCTCTACTACCGACTGCCGGGCGTTCTCGCCTCAGGCGCACTCCTCGTCTACACCGCCGTGACACTCCTCGCCTTCAAGCTCGTGCCAGTCACACTCACCCTTTCCGGCCTCGCGGCGTTCGTGCTCTCTATCGGCATGGCCATCGATGCCAACGTCCTCATCTTCGAACGCATGAAAGAGGAGTTGCGCCGCGGACGCACGCTGAACACCGCCATCGACCTCGGCTTCCAGCGCGCATGGACCTCCATCCGCGATTCGAACGTCTCCACACTCATCACGTGCCTCATCCTCTACTGGTTCGGCGATCAGTTCGGCGCCGCACCCGTGAAAGGCTTCGCGCTCACGCTGGCCATCGGCGTCGTCATCAGCATGTTCTCCGCCATCACCGTGACGCGGACCTTCCTCAAGATGCTGCTCGGCACGCCGCTCGCCCGGAACCGCTGGCTCTTCAACGCCGCCGAAGTTCGGCGAACATCCGCAACCACCCGCCCGGCCGCTGAAAGCGCAGGAGACTAACCAATGCTCGACTTCGCTGGTAAGCGCTGGTACTACCTCTCGTTCTCGCTCGTCCTCGTCGTCATCGCGGCGGCGGCGCTCATCCTCTGGCAGCTCCGTCCCGGTATCGAATTCACGTCTGGCTCGCAGTTCACCATCGAATTCACCGAACGCAGCGTCTCCCAGGGCGAAGTCCGCACAGCCATGAGCGAACTCGGCCACCCCGAAGCCCGCGTCCAGGGCGCCGGTACGAACCGCTACCTCATTCGCACCAAGGAACTCGAGAACGCCCCGCCCATTACCGGTGGCGAAGGCCCCGCGGCCGAAGGCGAAATCGATACGATCATCGCCGCCCTCCAGGAGGAATTCGGCGCGCTCACCCGCGAAGACTTCTCAACGGTCTCCGGGACCGTCTCCAGCGAAATCGTCCGGAACGCCACCTTCGCCGTCCTGGCCGCATCGGTGATGATCCTGCTCTACATCTGGTGGGCATTCCGCGAACTGGACCGGCCGATCCGGTATGGCGTTTGCGCCATTATCGCCGTCGTCCACGATGCCGTCATTGTCCTCGGGCTCTTCGCCATCCTCGGCGAATTCAACGGCGTCGAAGTCGATGTCGCCTTCCTCACCGCCATCCTCACCGTCATCGGCTTCTCCGTGCACGACACCATCGTCGTGTTCGACCGCATGCGCGAAATCATGAAGCACGACGCCTACATCCCGTTCAACGAAGCCGTGAACTCGGCAATGACGGATACCCTCGCCCGGTCGATCAACACGTCGCTCGTGGTTATCTTCACCACCCTCGCGATGTTGCTGCTCGGCGGCGAAACCATCCGCTACTTCCTGCTCGCGCTCCTCGTGGGCATCATCGTCGGCACCTACTCGTCCATCGGCGTTTCGGTGCAGGTGCTCGCAGCGTGGGAAAACGGCGACTTCGGAAGGTTCTGGCGCCGCATCCGCGGCCAGCGCGAACCCGACGACGAACTCGCCGCCGACCCCGTCTAGCCTTCCCCAGGCGCATCGCGAATCCCCGCGGTCAATCGGGCGGCAACTTCCCCGTGAAGGAGCCGCCCTTTTCGTGTCAGCCGGACCACCTCGGCGTTGGCCAGCACGCCTGCCGCGGCGCACTCGCGAAGGACCTCACCCGCCACCTCATCCAGCGCCACCCCGAACTTCGCGGCGAACTCGCCCCGCGCGAACCCCCGTAACAGCCGTAACCGCAGCGTCAGCCAGTCGCTCATGCTCGTCGCCCGGTCCGGCACGTATGAAGCTGCCAGCGCTGGCCGCGAACCACCGGCGCCCTCCACCGCCCGGATGTACTCCCGCGGGTGCGCGACGTTCTCGTATCGCTCTCCCCCAACGTAGCCGTGCGCTCCCGCCCCAATCGCGAGGTACTCGCCGTCCGTCCAGTACACCTGGTTGTGGCGCGACTCGTGCCCCGGCCTCGCCCAGTTCGAAAGCTCGTACTGCTGGTATCCCGCTGCCTCCAGCCGCTCCGATGCGGCGGCGTACATCGCCGCAACTTCGTCATCGGTCGGCATCAGCACCTCGCCCCGGTCCACCCTCCGCCCGAGTGGCGTACCTTCCTCCACCGTCAGCGCGTACATCGAAACATGCCCCGGGTCTAACGCGAGCGCATGCTCAACTGTGGTCAGCCATCGCTCCTCGCTCTGCCCCGGCAACCCGTAGATAAGGTCGAGGCTCACGCGCTCGAAGCCGGCCCTTCGCGCCATCCCAACCGCCGCCGCGGCAGCCTCAGGCGAATGGATCCGGTCCAGGAACCGCAGCTCATCCGTATCAAAACTCTGCACCCCGATAGACAGGCGCGTGACCCCCGCCCGTCGTAGCGCCACGAACTGCTCGAAATCGCTCGTCCCGGGGTTCACCTCAAGCGTCACCTCCGCCCCGTCCTCAAACGCCGCACACGCACTCAGGGCCTCCATCACCGCCGCGATGTCTGCCGCCGGCACCTCCCCCGGCGTCCCACCCCCAAACCCCACCGAGCCGATAGTCCGCCCCCAGAACATCTCCCGGTTCGCGCGGACCTCCGCGACAAGCGCCCGCCCATACGCATCCTTCAGCGCGTCCATCCCGGCGTACGCGTTGAAGTCGCAGTAGCCGCACTTAATCGTGCAGAACGGGATGTGGACATACACCGAGAGCGGCGTCACGCCGCCCCGCCGAACTCCGCCGCGAACTCGGCCACCTTGTGCGTCGTCAGTCCATCCACGCCCCATCCCGCCAATTCGCGCGCCCGCTCGAGGTTATCCACCGTCCACGCCACAACCTCGAGCCCCCGGTCGTGCAACGTCTTCACCACGTCCTGTGTCAGCAAGGTATGCCGGCACGAAACGCCTCTCGGCCGGTCGTCTCGCTCACTGACCGAGAGGAACAGGTCCAACTTCGCCGCCACATCGATCGAGTAGTACGGGTCGACTTCCGGGCAAACCTCGGCAATCGCGCGCAACGCCTTCCACTGCTGCGAAGAGGCGATGATGCGCGGCGGAGGCCCTTCCACGTCATCGATAACGCGCCGGAGCAGCGCTGCCGCCCGCGCGCCGCCATTCTTGATATCGAGGAAGATTCCCGCCTCCGTGTCCGCCGCCGCTTCCATCATCTCCACGAGCCCGTAGTGGTCGCCCCGCAGCCGCCGCAGATACCACTTCTCGAACAGGATCGACGTGTACCGGATGCGCCGCTCATGCCGCGCCTCGAACCGCCCGTGGTGCACCCAAAGGTCCACCTCCAGGTAGTCCGCCTGCACCTCACGGTAGCTCATCACCCGTGACGTTGAGTTCCCGCCGCCATGCGCGATGATTGCCGGGCGCATCAGCCCGGACTTCAGTTCCAGCAACCCTCGCGCTTCCGACACCTACCCCGCCAGGCTGGCCGATGGTGTAACCGGGTGCCGCGGCGAAACGGCCACGTCGCCATTCGCGATGTCCTCCAGCAGGTCCTCGTCTACGACGCGGTACCCGTCAGGCACCGGCGCAATCGCGCCAAGCGTCACGAACCGGCTCAGCAGCGCCGTCACCGTCTCGCGGCTCGTGCCAATCGTCTGCGCCAGTTCCTGGTGCGTCAGCCCGAGGTGGACAAGCCCGTCTTCCTGGCGGCTCATCAGCACGTCCGCCAACCGCGCCGATACCGGCTTCGAAACGATGTTCATGAACGTCCGCTGCATGCCGGCCAGGCGCTTCGCCATCAGCTCCATCATCGCCACGCCAAGGCGTGGAGACTGGTGCAGCAGGTGGGTGAAGTCCTCCCACGAGATGCTCACCGCCATCGCATCGTCGATAGCCATCGCGCAGGCCGTCCGCTCTCCGTCCTCCACAACCGCCATGTCGCCTACCACGCCGCCCTTGCCAACCACGTCGAGGATGATCTCCTTGCCGTTCTCGGCCACCTGGTAGATCTTCACCCGGCCCTTCACGATCAGATACACGCGCTCGGCCGGGTCGCCCGCGGAGAACAGGATCTGGCGCGGCTTAAAGTGCCGTTCCGTCAGCATCGGAACCAACCGTTCCAGCTCTTCATCCGAAAGCACGTTCAGCACCCGGCTCAACTGCCGCAGGTACCAGGCGATCGACCGTTGCAGCGCCACCCGGCCCCGGGCCGGTGTCTGGCGTGCGGGAGCTTCCAACGTCATCTCAGTTCCCCCATACCGCCTTGTTGCAGGCGGAGTTGATCGAGTAACCGCAGCGCGCCCCGGCTGGCAACCTCGCCCTCCGAAGCCGAAACATACGCTTCCAGGTCGGTCAGCGCCGCTTCCATCCGCCCCAACCGGTAGTGCAGCATCCCCCGCTCACCCACCAGGTTCGCATTCCAGGGTTCCAGCCGAAGCTGCAACTCAAGCACCGAATACCATCGTTCCAGGTCCCGCTGTTCCCGGAACACCATCAGCAGGTTGTTCAACATCCGTTGCAGGATCTGCCGCCGCGTCACCGCCGAAAGGAACATCTCCGGCTGCGCACCGCCGAGCCGGTGCGCCCGCAGCCGCGAAAGCAGCTCCTCGCGGTCAATTCGCGCGCCCTGCTGGAACGGATCGATGTAGACATACTCCTCCGGCCCGCCATACCGGACGATGAAGTGGCCCGGGTACCCCACGCCGTCGCACGGCAGGCCCACGCGCTGCGCCACTTCCATGTACAGCAGCGAAAGGGTGATAGGGATGCCGAGCTTCCGGTCCACCACCAGGTCCAGGTAGCTGTTTCGCGGGTCACTGTACGTTTCCGTGTCGCCCCTGAAGCCGCAAGCGTGGAACAGCTGGTGGTCAATCGCATGCGCGAGCTCGTCCGGACCGGGCGCCACGCCGGCCTGTTCAAGCGCGGCCTCCGCAATCAGGTCAATCTGCCGGGCCGTCCGATGCGGCTCCACCCGGTGCCCCCCAAGGCGCGCGATAACCATCGCCGCGCCGAACAGGTCCACCTCGTGGTCTGCTCCGCGAACCGCCTGGCCGAACTCTTCGAAATCTTCGCTTCGCACTACAACCAGTATACGTTCTCGAATGTGAAATCCGTCACTTCAAAGGTTCAGGTTACGGTTGTTCGAGCCCATGCCGCTCGAGCAGCGCCCCATCCGCCAGGATGTCGGCCGTCACGCCGTCCGCCACGAGCAGCCCTTCATCCACGATGAGCGTCCGCGGAAACACCTCAGCCACCAATTTCATGTCGTGCGTGCTCACCAGCATCGTCTGCTCAAGGCCCCGCAGCAGGTTGATCAACTCCCGCCGCCCCCGCGGGTCCAATCCCGCCGATGGCTCGTCCAGCACCAGCACCGAAGGCGACATCGAGAGCACCGTCGCCAGGGCCGCCCGCTTCCGCTGCCCGATGGAGAGGTGGAACGGCTGGCGCTGCTCGAACCCCGGTAGTCCGACCGCCGCCAGCGCATCGGTCACCCGGCGATCGACGTCATCCTTCGCCATTCCCATGTGGATAGGCCCGAACGCCACGTCCTCGTACACCGTCGGGCTGAATAGCTGGTCATCCGGGTCCTGGAACACCAGCCCCACCTCCGCCCGGATGCGTCCGATGTTCTCCCGCGAAACCGCCATCCCGCCAACCGAAACCGATCCCGACGCTGGCGAGTTGATGCCGTTCAGGTGCAGCATCAGCGTGCTCTTGCCCGCGCCATTCGGCCCAATCAGGGCAGCCTTCTCGCCCTGTGCGAGCTGGAACGTTATGCCCTTGAGCGCCTCGAAACCGTCCGGGTACGTGAATACCAGGTCTCGCACGTCAACCCATGCGGGCCCCGCCGTACCGGTACTCGAGGTTCGTGTGGCTTCAAGTGTCATGAATGCGGCAACCAGGCGTGGGCGGTGACTTCAAATGCCGCCAGCAGCAAGACCCCGGTCACCAGCGCCACCCATTGGGGCGCCGGCAGCGGCTTGTCGTGCAAGTGGCGAACCTGACCAGTGTAGCCGCGTGACTGCATCGCAAGGTAGACCCGTTCGCTCCGCTCGTACGACCGAATAAAGAGCGCCCCAACCATGTTCCCCACCACACGCGCCTGCCACACGGTCGATGGTCGCTTCACTCCCGGCGGCGTCGCCTGCCGGCTCGACCGCGCCCGCATCATGCGCTGCGCTTCGCCCAGCAGCACCGCAAGGTACCGGTACATCAACGCGATGATCGAGACCATCAACTTTGGCAGTCTCAGCCGCGCCAACCCCTCAAGAAGGTCATGGAACTGCGTTGTGAAGATCAGCAGCGCCGCCGCCTGAACGCTCACCCAGCTCTTCAGCATGATGGTCAGCACCGTCCGGATGCCCTCGCCGCTCAGCGTGAGCGAGAACAGCCCGAAATCCACCGTGCCAATCGGGTCGCCGTCCTTCGTGAAGAGCAACGGAAACGCCGCAATCACGAACGGCAGGGCGATGAACGAACCCTTCACCATCCGCACAGGCCCAACACCCGAGAGCAACGAAACGCAAACCAGTGTCGCCCACGCAATCGCGAGGGCCACGAACGAACCAACCGGCAACAGGCTCACCGAGAAGATGAATGCGATAACCAGCACGAACTTCAGGCGCGAGTCCGCCCGGTGGACGGCGCTATCGCCCTCGATGTACCGGTCGAGTTTCAGACTGCTCCCCGCTTCCGGCTCGCGCGCAGAAACGCACCAAACCCAAGCGTCACCGCGAACGTGATGCCAACGCCGATCACCCCGGCCGCAATCAGCGACCAGTACTCGTCGTCGATGCCGGGAACCGTGTAATCAGGGAGCCACTCATACGCCGGGTCCTCGCCCTTTTCGGCGAACGTTTCGTCTTCCGAAACGCGGTCCAGGCCGTCCGGG
>CALFYR010000337.1 GCA_937954195.1 uncultured Dehalococcoidia bacterium | reverse complement strand
AGGTCCATCGAAACGTACCTGCCGTCAGCATTCAGCGCCTTCCGGCACCGGCGGAATGAGTGCTTCCCAACCGCATCGAAGATCACGTCGTAGGTCTCGCCGCTCTTCGTGAAGTCCTCTGACATGCGGTCGAAAACCCGTCCGGCGCCAAGCGAACGCACCGCCTCCACATCCCGCGTGTCGCACACCGCCGCAACATCCGCCCCGTAATGCCGTGCTAACACCTGCGCGGCAGCCGAGCCTATCGAGCCTCCTGCGCCGTAGACCAGCACCCGCGTACCTTCGGTACGTGCCTCTGCGGGCAGGCAGGAAAGCGCGAGCAACGCGCCATCCGGGATCGCCGCAGCCTCGGCGAACGAGAGCGCCGGGGGTTTCTTCAGCACCAGCGCATCCTCTTGCACAACGACAAACTCGGCGTTTGCCCCGGTCGCGATGCCGAACACGTCGTCCCCGGCGCGAAAGTCGCGCACCGAGGCCCCAACCGCCTCCACCCGTCCGGCGAACTCCGACCCTATGCGCGGCTCCCGCGGCCGCCGGAGCCCGGTGAACAACCGCGTGAACCGGTACTCTTTGCCCGAAACGCGCATCGCCTCGCCGCGCGTAACCGTCGTAGCCACCACCCGGACCAGCACCTCGTCGGCAGCGGGCGTTGGTCGCTCCACCTCGGCAATCCGGAGCACGTCAGGCCGCCCATAACCTTCTTGGAGCACAGCCTTCATCGAACATCCCACCTTCGCCGGCATAGCCAGGCAACCGGCGGCAGTATCGCCGGGGGAAGTCCACCACACACCGCCCGTTCGGGCAGCCGTCGCAGGCAAGTCCGGCGCGCGCATAGGCTCACCCGAACGGCTGCACCATCGTGCGTCACACCGTTAATGGCGATCGTCGCGAGAACCCGATCACTTCCGCCCGAACCGCTTCCCGATGCCCCGCAACCCCGACATGAACTGCCCCCACGATTCTTCCGCGCTCGCCGCCCGGTACAGGTCCCGCACACGCTGCTCAATCAGGTCCTTCACACGGCCCTCTTCGCCCGCATCCAGCCAGTACCCATGCTCGTCCTCGCAGAAGTCGAGTTCGAGCGGATTCGCCCGGTAGTTGAACGCCGTCATCGTCTTGCCGCAGACGGGACACTTCAGATCGCTCTGCCGCTTCGAATACTCAATCATCCCACGCCGGTCGTTCGGGTCCGGCGCGCCCTTCGATTCCAGCACGTCCAGCTCGTGCACATCCAACCACCGCCCGTTACACGTCGAACAGTGGTCAACTTCGATACCTTCGTGATGCTCAACCATCAGCGGCCCATGACCGCGCGGACAATCGATCCCCAAAGTCTACCGCAGCCTCCCCAACACCACCGCCAGGGCCCTCACC
>CALFYR010000336.1 GCA_937954195.1 uncultured Dehalococcoidia bacterium | reverse complement strand
GCCTCCATTGCCTCCAGCGCGCCCGCCCCGGCGCGCGCCGACGACGACCCGTACACCATCACCATCCTCGGGTTCAACGATTTTGCCGATCCCGAAGGCGTCGCCCGCCCCGGCGAGACCCTGCTCATCGAGTTCGGTCTGAACATGCCGGAGAACGTCGACCAGGGCTTCTCCATCTCTGGCGAAGTCGTTGGTCCGATAGAGGTGACGCTCTTCGAACCGGCCCACAACCTGAACGGATTCTCCTGCACCGATGATGCGTCCGGCTTCGCGTGCTCGCCGACGGGCATAGCCTCGCGCGGGAACTACGGAGCGGTCCTCCTCGTCCGTTCGCTGGATGTCTGCCAATCGGGCACGGCCGCATTCGTGTTCAGCATTACCCATCCCGAAGATCCGGAAGGCACACACCTCTTCGCGACCGAAGACATCGAGGTCGATTGCTCGCTGCCTCCCGTGGTCGGCGCCGAAGTCAACGTCTCGCTGACGATGTGGGTCGGTGACCCTGAACCCGAAACCTTCCGCCTCGTCCTCGAACAGCCCGGTCCGGCGATTACGGAGACGCCCATCACCTTCGGCCCCGGCGTGACCCTCGATGTCGAGCCCGGCGAGGCTCTGCTTTCGATCGCTCCCGAAGGGGGCTGGCAGATGAAGGGCTGGCTCTGCTCCGGCCTGGGCGACGCCATCGACCTCGGCGACGAAGAAGTCTGGCTTGCCCTCAAGACGGGCTACGTGATGGATTGCATCGCCTACCTGCACCATCCGGTCCTCGAACTCACACATTGCTACGAAGGAGTCCCGGGGGAACCGGCGACGGCCGTCCGCTTCGGGTTCCGCGCGAACAACCTGGTCCCCTCAACCGTGTTCCACGAGTTCAGCTTCGAACCCGCGCTTCAAACTCCGCCGTTCCAGCCTTCGGACCTGACCTTGAACTCCGATGGCCTCTGGCACTGGAGCGAACCGGTTGCCCCCTGGAACGCCTCGGTTGAGTGGTCCGTCCGATACGACACAATGCCCGTCCCGGTCTTCGCCGAATCCGGATCTCCCGGCATCCTGGTGACACCGGAGTACCAGTGCCCCGATCTCGATGTCGTGACCTTCACCATCTGCTCCGCACTGCTCGATGACGGGGTCGCGCCGCTCGAGACGCACTACTTCACCTACCTCGTCGATGGTGCGGCCGCGGCCACCATCGCCGTGCGCGAAGGACAAAACAACTGCGAGCTCGTGCAGGCTCCCGACTCATCCCAGTCCGAGCAGGTGCTTGTCCTCCAGGAGGTCCAGCCCGGCTACAACCACGCTCCGGGACTTCCCCGTCGGCAGGTCGGGTACGCCAATGACCCCGGGGCCAACATGCCCTCCGGCACAAGCATCACCGTTGCCTTCGCCCCGTCCGACCCGGCGAGCCCCGAGTGCACCGAGGTGTCCGGCCTGCCGAACCCGGTGCTGCCCTGCACCATCCAGTTCGTGAATGCGCACGCCACGGAGGTCGCCCCGGTGGGTCTCGTGATCTGCCTGCATGCCTCCGATACGACCGGTGTCGATGCGGCGGCAGTCTTCAGCTACCGCGTGAACGGCCAGCCGCTGTCGGGCATGATCGACGCCAACGGCCGCAATGAGACGACGAGCTGCCAGTCCAGGTACTTCGACCCCTCTGAGCTGAGCGAGCCCATCCTCGTCGAGCAGGTGACACCCGCCTCCTGGCAGAACGCGCCCGGCTACCCGCAGCGAAGGGTCGTCTACTACCAGGACAACCCGAACTCGAACCGCCCCGGCGAGAGCGTGGTGGTCCAGTTCGCGACAGGGAAGGGCGGCGAGCTGGTGTGCTACGAACCGGGTATCCCGGCGTTCGCGCCCCAGGCCGCGTTCGATCCGCTCCCCGGGACCGGGCTCGGTTGCCACGTCATCTTCGAAAACGTCCGCGCCGAACCGGCTGAGACGCCGACCCCCACCCCCACCCAGCCAACCCCCACCGCCACGCCGACTGACGAACCTACACAGGCGCCAACGCAGCCGGTGGAGCAGACGACCCCCACGCCGTCGCCAACCGCGACGGCCACCCAGCCCGCGGCGACCGTGACCACCCCCGCGACGGCCGAGCCGACCCAGGTCGATCCTCAGCCGACGACCGCCGGACCGGACCCATCGCCGACGAATCCAACCTCCGGCGAAGGCGGAGGCGACAGCGCCCCACCGTCTGCCGAAGAAACCGTCGCCGGCGAACGCACCGCACCGGCGGGCGTCACACCGATCGCGCCCTCGACAGGCGATACGAGCGAGTTCGCCGGTCAGCCGGCGTCGATCTGGGCCGTCCTCGCCTGCTTCCTCTTCGCGGCCTCGATGGCGTTCACCATCGCGGCCCTCTGGAAGCAGAAGTAGCCGCAGCCTCCCCAACTGCCCCGCTCCCGACTCCTCGGGAGCGGGGCGCCACCCCCTTGACCCGCGGCGTAACATCGAACCGTGGCATGACATTGGCACATGCCCCGGAGGTCCCTGATGGGTAAGGAGAAGTTCGTCCGCAGCAAGCCGCATGTGAACGTGTCCGATGACGCCGAGCCGGACCTGGGTTCCGCGACTGCGAGCACAAGCCCTGACAGGCCAATGGAATCGCTGGCATTGAATTTCGCCAAGGTCGAATACCAACACGTCGCCGAAGTGCCACCACCCGGCCAACTCGAAGCGCCGCCAATGGACGGCGATCAACTCTCAGTCGGCGGCGCCCAGACCGTAACCGTCGGCGGCATTCAGACCACCAGTTCGGCGCTCCCCGACGGTTCGATGCCGCATGAGTCCCTCACCTTGAGCGCCGAGGACGCCGCCGGGTTCCAGCCCGATGGCACGCCCCTCCGGGCGAAAGTCGAGCCAACCGCCTCGCCGCACGACACGCACGAGATCGAAGAGGTAAGCCTCACCTACCAGAAGATAGACACAGAACATTTCGGGCGGCCTGCCCCTGCCGGGGATGGAACGACGGAACAATTCTTCACGATCGCCATCGCTGATGGGTTGGACGACCCGGATGGCCCGTCCACGCTGGCCCACCTCGAACCGCAGGACCCCGGCGCACCTGGCGGCCTGGCGACGGACCCCGAACACGAGGCGGTGCTCATCGGCCAGCTCCTGCCGGCCATCCAGAAAATCAACGACGAGCCTGGCGATCCGGACGACCTCGAACTGGATCTGTAGGGAACCGCTACCTCATCCCCAGGATGCGCCGCGCCTCCACCACGCCCGCAACCGGCCGCCCAACCGCCCTGGCCAACGCCACCAGCTCCCGCACGAGTTCCACGTTCCCGGGCGTCCGTGACCCCGCGTAGTCCTCCAGCCCTACCCGCACGTGCCCGCCGAGCTCCAGCGCAGTCCGCGCCAGGCCGCTCTCGATGACGTCTCCCTGCAGCACGGCGACGCTCCACGGCAGGTCCGTGCCGTCCAGCATGTCCAGGTAGGCGAGGAGCGCCGCCCGCGTGGGAGGAAGCCCCCAGAACGCCGCTGGACCGCCGAAGTACAGCTTGATAATCCCGCCCGGGTGGACCCGGCCGTTCCGGTAGTAGGCCAGCGCCACCCGCAGGAAGCTCGGGTCAAAGATCGAGACACTTGGCGGCGCCTTCAACTCCCAGCACGTGTCGAACATGTGCCGCGCGTCGCGGTGGGTATTCAGGTAGACCGCGTCCACCGGCGCGGGCAGTCCGTCCGCATCTGCCGGGCCCATGCTCACCGAGCCCGCGTCCACCAGCCCCATCCCCAACACACCCGCCTCCGCCAGCACCGGGATGTGCGCGTACCGTTCCGCGATGTTCGTGTTCGGCCCGCCGCCAGCCATCGTCGGGTACAGGATCGCCCCCGGGCGTTCTTTCAGGATGGACCGCCACGCTTCGATGTAGGGCTCCGCCGCATGCACCCCGTTCGCCCCGCCGATCACCGGCTCGTCGTTATGGTTGTGCACAATGCTCGCCCCCGCATCGATGCACGCGATCCCATCCGCCGCCACCTCCGCCGGCGTCCGCGGGACATGCGGGTTGCGCGCCTTCGGCGTTCCGCCGTTCAACGCCACTTCGATAATCAGACCATCATCACGCCGGTGAGCCATCGGCGGATTCTGCCCACCTCATCCCCACCTGTCGA
>CALFYR010000335.1 GCA_937954195.1 uncultured Dehalococcoidia bacterium | reverse complement strand
ATCACGGTGAATTCCGGGTAGTCAGCCTGGATCACCCGCCCTTCGATGTCGAACTGTTCGATGCCGAGGCCGATGCGGACCTCGGTTGGCTGAATCTTCGAAAGCAATATCGCTCCGCTGTAGCCGGCCCGCTGGGCCGGATGCCACCAACAGTGGTAGCCAAGCGAAGACCAGGGTTCATCGGGTACTTGCTCCGGGATGGCTTTCACCTCCTGGAACCCAACGATGTCCGGTTGTGAAGTCTCGAGCCACGACTGCAAGAAGCCGCCCTTGATGGTGGCCCGCAGGCCGTTGACGTTCCACGAAGCGATGTTCAGCGTTGCCACGCGCCCGAGTGTAATTCGGACCGCGGAGAGAATCCGCCCTCCGGCGCTACGCTCGAAGGAACAGCGTCCAACGTTGAGCTTCGAATGCCTTTATGTCCGCTCAACCGCCTCGTTTCAGGCTATTTTGCGGAAATTTCGGCAGGACACGAAGGGCTATCCCTTATCGGAACGTTCACATCGACGACCGATACTACATACGACGAAAGAGAAGGAAGAACACCATGACCGTCTGTCCGCAATGCGCGGCGCGGTTCTCGGCAGCTCCGCAGAGCGAGCGCCAGTGGTTGGACCGGCACATGAGCCGCAGCCACGGCATCCAGCGTATGCAACTCGTAGCTGACCGGCGCCTCAGTGCCGGGTTCGAGAACGCAGCCGCCTAGAACTACACAAACGAACGAGTGAACACGACGGCGGCAGTGGCAACCGCCGTCACCAACACATATTCCGCCGTGGTCGTCCACTCGAGGTCGTGGTCCAACATGTGATGGACCAGGCCTGTCGCCAGGTAGAACGCGATGATCAGCAACGCCCCGGCGAGCAACCCATCGAGCGGGAAGAAGTAGAGCACGAACCGCAACTCGGCCAGCGAAATGCCGATGGCGATGCCCACCAGCACCGAGCTCGGCCCCGTGAGCCGGCTCTCTCGGAGAAGCTCCATCGCGAGCAATGCGCTCACCACACCGACCATCGCTCCCGCGACCGGAAGCTCGTAGTCCCGGCTGAAAATGACCGTGTAGAACGAGAACGCCACCAGGTAGGTGGCAATCGCCATCATCAGCCGGAACGGGCCGTACAGCCGCGAGCCAAAGTCAACGGTCTGGTACTCGCCGTAGGCGACCACGCCGACCGTAACCGCCGCTCCGATGGCGACCAGGGGCCGCGCGTAGCCGTCGATCGCGTGGTCGATAAACAACCCCGCACCGAGCACCCCAAGGGCCGGCAAAAACGTGTACACCACCGCGCTGAACGGCCCCTCGCCGTCCCACTTCGGGTGGCGCCGGACGATGCCGTCGGTCGCCAGCGCCACCATCAGCGTCGTGAGTCCCAGGATCCACGGCTGCTCCGGCCGGATCGTGACCGATGCGCCGAGCCCAAGCGCGGCGACCATCGTCAGCAGTACCGTGCGAGCTACGGAATTGGCCGTTGGGGCCAGCCGCGGGGCGTCAGCGGTCAGCAGTTACTCCCCCGCGAACGTGGGCGTTTCGAGCCCGTAGAGTTCCGCCCCGTTCCGCCACCACAGCCGCTCGATCTCGTCCTCCGTCAGCCCAAGCTGCTCGAACATGATCTCGAATCGGTCGATGTGCTCGCGAATCTCGTCCATCCCGCAGTCGCTGCCGAAGATGAGCTTCTCCACGCCGAATTCGCCCTGCGAGTTCGCCGCCAGCAGCTTCCGCTCGACCAGATGGCGCTCGATCGTCTCCCCGCCACTCATGTCGAAGTACACGTTGTGGCGCCAGCGAGCCACCGAGGCGGCGTAGTCATAGTTTCCCTGGTTGCCGATGTGCGCGCCGATGATCTTCAACTTCGGCAGACGGTTGGCAATCGTGTCCAGGTGCAATGGCGACATACGTGTGGCCGAAACGTTGCGCGGCGGCATCCGGTCCTGCATCGCCATCATGCGCTGGTAGGCCTGCGCGGCCGCGGCCTCGCGGCGCGGATGCGTGATCGAATAGTCCAGGCCCCCGCCAATCACGCCCATGTGAAACAGGATGGGCATGTTCAGGTCCTGCGCCTTCGCATAGCTCGGCATGTAGTCTGGCTCGTCGTACGGCCGCTGCACGCCGATGAGCTTGAGCCCGCGATACCCCATGTCGTACAGCCGCTGCACACCTTCGCCATCGATCTCTTCGGGATCGATCACGGCGACCGGAATGAACAGCTCCTTGTAGTTCTCAAGGATCTCCATGCCTCGTTCGTAGCTGGGACCAAACCGGCCGCCGGTGAGCATGCAGCCCTTCGTGATACCTGCCCGCGAGGCAACCTCGGCGAGCCGGTCGACCATTGGCGCCGGGTCCTCGTCGGGGTTCTCCCAGTTCCGGGGGAAATGGATGTGAATGTCGAAGATTTTCATCGATGCCTGCTGTGGGTTTGGGGGTCCCGGCGAGTGTACCATCGCCCGCCTTCCGGCTCACTCAGCGGGTTAATGGCCGGTAGGGTAGGCTCGATTACGTGCGTTCTCCGGCCTTCATTTCGCTCTATATCGCGGTCTTCGTCGCCACGCTCGGCATCTCCATGGTTGGGCCGCTCCTGCCGGTCTACGCCGAAGACCTCGGCGCCACGGGAGTCTGGCTGGGCGTCGCCTTCTCCGCCTTCGCGGTGGTTCAAACGATCTTCGGCCCATTCGCCGGCCGCCTCAGCGACCGCTACGGCCGCAAGCCGTTCATCATCGCCGGGCTGCTCGTCTACATGGTCGCCGGCATCGGGTACCTGACGGCTTCGAGCTTCTACCAGGTCATCGCCTTCCGGGCCTTCTCGGGCGTCGGCACCAGCCTCGTCGTCGAGCAGCAGGGCCGCCTGCGCGAACTCGGC
>CALFYR010000334.1 GCA_937954195.1 uncultured Dehalococcoidia bacterium | reverse complement strand
TCGCCAGCGACAACGGCCGGCCGTATATCGTCACCGAATTCGTCGACGGCCCGGCCGTCGATACGCTTCTAAAGCAGGGCCCGCTGCCGCCCGCCCACGCGGCAGCGATTGCGGCGGGAGTCGCGAACGCGCTCGGCGAAGCATCCCGCCGGAACATCGTCCATCGCGACATCAAGCCCGGGAACATCCTGATCGCGCCGGACGGCACCCCAAAGGTGACAGACTTCGGCATCGCAACGCTGGACCAGGCGAGCTCGTTGACGCTGCCCGGGGTATTCATCGGCACGGCGGCCTACGCCGCACCCGAACAGCATCAGGGCGTCGCCGACACGCGCTCGGACCTGTACTCGCTCGGCGTGGTGCTGTTCGAAATGCTGGTTGGCACGCTGCCCTACCAGGCCGAGACGGCGACGGGCATGATGCGCCAACACGCCGAGTCACCGATACCGGTCGGCCGGCTGCAGGGCATGCCTGAGAACCTGGTCCAGGCGGTTGACCGCTGCCTGCAGAAGGACCCCTCCAATCGCTTCCAGCACCCGGCGGAGCTGGCAACGTTGCTCGTTTCGCCAGCGGTGGAGGTAGCGCAGGCGACCGTGGTGCCTGTTGCGCCGGGGATCGTGGCTCCCGGCGACGGGATGACGGTCATCGGGCCAATCGAAGGCGTCGCGCCTGACCCGGCGGCCACCTCGATCGAAGCGGGTGACGTGCGGGCTACCGGAGCTCACCCCATCGCCGCCGCGTCGCTGGTGGCGGCCTGGCGGCAGCGCCTTGCAGACGTTCCGATGCTTCGGCAGGCGGCGTTTGCGGGCGCGGCGGTGGCGGCAGTCACGCTCGGCGTGCTCGTCGGTTTCAGCGGCTCATCGGCTGAAGACCCGCCGTACTCGTCAGGCGGGGGCGGAGTCGGCGGGACCGGGCTCATCGAGGAAGTCATCCCGGCAGAATCACCCACCGTGGAGCCGACGTTCGAAGTACCGCCGACCGTCACGCCCGCTCCATCGAAGACGGTGCCCGCGCTCCCAACCCTGCCGCCCACCCAGGCGCCCTCACCCATCCCGACGGCGACAGCGCCCGCGCCACAGCCAACAGCACCTCCCCCCGCTCCGGTAGCCGCGCTCACCGTAGTGGACTACGCGATGTGTCACCTGGAGGCGTGCCCTTACGGCAGCGAGGACCTCTGGGCCGGGTACCCGATCGCCGTCGGCTTCCAGCTGAGCCGCGTCACCAGCCAAACCGTGGCGGTGGATGTGTACTTCGACGGCGAGTACTACTACACCTCGACGTTCACGGCCTCGAGCACGGGCATGTACTTCGACATGCTGCCCTACGCGAACCACAGCGGAGAGCTCGAGCTCGACGTGTACGTCGGCGGTGAGTACGTCGATACGCTCTGGGCCTGGGTGAACTAGATCGAACGAGCGCGTCGAACTCACCACAGGAGCCCCTTCCCCAGCAACGGGGAAGGGGCTTTTTCATGCCCTTTCGGGCCTTGTTGTCAGACCCCGCCGCATCTGTCAGACGGCTCCTCGGGGCGCGTCAGGCGCGCGTCAAGGAAGCCCGCCTTCCCGCGGGCACCATGCACGTAGCTCGACTGGCAAGTCACACAAGGAGGAACACACATGGCCAGGATCGTAGTTACATCGGGGCCCGCGGCGGGGAAGGCATTCCCGCTCGAAGGCCAGGCAGAAATCGGCCGCGACGCCACCAGCTGCGCCATCGTCATCGGCGATGACCAGGTCTCCCGCTCCCACGCTCGCGTCTTCCGCAACAGCGATGGCAAGTGGGTCGTCCGGGACCTCGGTTCCGCGAACGGCACCTACCTCGTCGATAAGCGCGGCACCAGCAAGAAGAAGCTGACCAGCGACCACATCCTCAGCGAGGGCGATGTCATCGAAGTCGGCAAGTCCCGCCTGTCGTTCGCGCTCTCGGCGCAGGCTCATACCTCGGTGGCGGCCCCGACGCCGCGCCGCAAGCTCACCACCGGGGAGAAGCTGAAGCGCTTCACGGCCCCGATCGCTGCGCTCGCCATTGGCGGCATCTTCGCCCTCGCGGCACTCGGCATGGGCTCTGGCGCTTCGACAGCCAACGCCTGCACCGAAAAGAACGCCGTCGACAACATTCGCCCTTCCACCGTCTCGATCATCGGCCGCGATGAGCGGGGCCAGATCGCCCAGACCGGCACGGGCTTCGTGCTCCGGAACGACGGCTACATCATGACGAACCGCCACGTCGTCCTCACGGACCAGAACCAGCGGCTCGCCAGCTACACCATCATTCTCCCTGGCCAGGAACGTGAACTCCCGGCTCAGCTCGTCAACTTCGACCCCATCGTCGACCTCGCCCTGATGAAGGCCGAAGGTATCCCGGACCTCAAGCCCATCAAGTGGGGCAAATCCTCCCAGATGGAGCCGGGCGATGTCGTCATCGCGGCGGGCTTCCCGTCCGACCTCTTCGAACGCACCACGGGCTCCGCGACCTTCAGCTTCGGCCGCATGTCCGCCCTGCGCATCTTCGAAGGCGCCCAGTTCATCCAGCACGACGCCGACATCAATCCCGGCAACTCCGGCGGCCCGCTCGTGAACGATTGCGGCGAAGTCGTCGGCGTGAATACCCAGGTGTCGTTCGTACCCGGCCAGAACACCCGCGCCCCCGGCATCAGCTTCGCCATCGCTTCGGCCGATGCCCAGCGCCTCGCGAACCAGTGGATGCCCCTCCAGTAGGCACCCGCCCACACCCACACATCACATACAGGAGAAAGACCATGAACTTCGAAACCATCCAGCTC
>CALFYR010000333.1 GCA_937954195.1 uncultured Dehalococcoidia bacterium | reverse complement strand
ACGGCGATTGCCAGTGCCGCGACCCCGCCCCAGAGGCCGTCCTCCCACGAACGGTCGGGCCACGCCCAGGCAAAGACCGCCGCGAGGACGATCGCGGGATACGTGAGTCGATTGGGGATGCGTCGCCGCTCGAAATCGGTGCTCGAAAGCGCCACCATCACCAGGCCGAACCCGAAGGTCAGTAGTGCGGGCCCGAATTCGTAGTGATCCGGCCGAAAAGCGAGGACTCCAATGGCACCCGCCGCCACCGCGCAGAACACCTGGAGCGTCAGGAGCGCTCCCCCGCGCACGGGATTCGTTCGGAACTCCTCCTCCCGGTAGAGATGGTGCTGGAACCGCGGGTAGATGGCCCCAAGGACCACGCCAATCACGCCCGCTCCTGCCATTGCCACTGTGTCCATCGCGAGACTATCCGGCCACCGCGCGCACCGGGCAACGCAAATCAGTTCGGAAGGGAAGGCTGAAGCTCGCGCTCCATCTGCTCCACCTGGGCAGGGGTGAGCGCCGCGTGCGGGTCGCCACCCACCGATTGGTACCACCGCTGGGCGAACGCCCGGGCCTCCGGCGTCGAACCGGGGGAACCGGTGCGCGGAACGAGCGGAGAGACGGGCCGACCCAGGTCCTCCATGCTTGCCTCTCCCTTCAGGATCTGGAGTGACGTAAGCAGGTGAGCAACAGAGACGTTCGTCTCACCGAGAAAGTTGGCAACGGCCGAGGCGGTTGTGAGCACCTCCACAAGCCGGATGCGGTCGTCTGACACCGAATCAGTCCGGCTCAGAAGTGTCGGCGGAAAGGTCGCGAAGCCGGCGAGCTCGGCCTGCCTCGACGAACCGATCAACCGCCTTCGTGAACGCGGCGACTTCAACGTCGCTCAGGTCCTCCATCAGCCCCATCGAGTAGTCCCGGAGGTCCTCCCTCAGGTTTTCCAGTGCGGCGCGGCCGCGCGGTTCGATCCAGATGCAGATGCCCCGGCGGTCGTTCGGCGAAACCTCCCGGCGGATGAACCCTCCGCGTTCGAGTCGCTCCAGGAGAGCTGAGACGGACGGGCGCGTGACAAACAACCGGTCGGCAAGGTCCGCGTTGCTCAGTCCCTCTTGCTCGCGGAGGTGCCAGAGGAGCCTGAGCTGCGTAACGGTCAGGTTCTCCCGGTCCCAGACCATCAGCCGAACCGGGTCCAGCAGCGCGCTTGCGGCGAAGAGCGCATCGATGGCGGCTTCTTGTTGAGGGGTGCGGCGTGACTTCGTCATCGGTTGATGTCCCCCTTACGGCGTTGCACGGCCTCGCTCGGCGCCGATTCTGGACGGTGAACTGGTCGGGCGCAAACCCGGCATATGCCAAAGGCTGATTGAGCGTCAAGGTAGTTCGCCTGCCGCTAAACACTCTGCTACACTCCGGCGTCATAGGAGGAGAACCGAATGAAGTTCGGAATTTTCTACGAGCACCAGCTTCCGCGGCCCTGGGACGATGGCCAGGAGCTCAAGCTTTTCCAGGACGCGCTCGACCAGGTCGAGCTCGCCGACAAGCTCGGTATCGACTACGCGTGGGAAGTCGAACACCACTTCCTCGAGGAGTATTCCCACTCTTCGTGCCCCGAAGTTTTCCTGGCCGCCGCCAGCCAGCGAACGAAGAACATCCGCCTTGGCCACGGCATCAAGCTCATGCCGCCGGGGTACAACTCCCCTGCGCGCATCGCCGAAGAAATCGCCACGCTCGACCTTGTTTCAAATGGCCGCGTCGAATTCGGCACGGGCGAGTCGGCCTCACGCGCCGAACTCGAGGGATTCAACATCAACCCGATGGAGCGCCGCGCGATGTGGCGCGAAACCACCGAGCAGGTCTGCAACATGCTCGCCATGGATCCGTATCCGGGCTTCCAGGGCAAGTACTTCTCGATGCCGACTCGCAACGTCGTCCCCAAGCCGGTCCAGAAGCCGCACCCGCCGCTCTGGGTCGCCTGCTCGAACCGGGACACCATTCACCTCGCCGCCCAGCTCGGCATTGGTGCGCTTACGTTCGCGTTCGTCGATCCCGCGGAAGCGAAGAAATGGGTGGACGACTACTACGAGACCTTCAAGAACGAGTGCGTGCCCATCGGCCACGCGGTGAACCCCAATATTGCGATGGTTACGAGCTTCTCGACGCATGAAGACGCGGCCGAGGCGTATCGCCGCGGTTTCGATGGTTTTAAGTTCTTCCAGTTTGGTCTCGGCCACCACTACGCCTTCGGCACCCACAAGCCGGGCCGAACCAATGTGTGGAAGCAGTACGAGGCCGTGAAAGCCGCCATGGGTGACGAAGCGCTCGACTTCCTCGGCGGTGGAGGTGACGGCATCGGCACGCCCGACCAGCTGCGCACCCACCTCCGAAAGTTCGTCGATGCCGGCGTGGACCAGACGGTGTTCATCCAGCAGGGCGGCAAGAACCAGCACGAGCACATCTGCGACTCGCTCAACCTTTTCGCCGACAAGGTCATGCCCGAATTTAAGGCCGAAGAGGAAGCCCGTCAGAAGCGCAAGATGGATGAACTCGCCCCGTACATCGAAAAAGCCATGCAGCGGAAGCAGTGGATGAAAGAGATGACGGACGACGAGATCCCGGCCTACCCCGCCTACGGCGCGATGGTCGCCCAGATCGATCCCTCAACCCTCGACGATACTGCGCGCGCGCGCGCCGAGCGCTGGGTGAAGATGCGCCAGGTGCTTAAGGAGATGGAGGACAAGGAGAAAGCGGCCAGCCGCTAGCTTCGGAGGTCGAGCTTGCGAAGGAGCCCGGGATTCCCGGGCTCTTTGCCTTTCCATCGCTCACGGTACTGCGTACCATCCGGGCTCCGGATGGAATTCCATTCCGCGGAGGCCCCGATGACCGCTCTCGCCGACCCCCTCGAAACCAGGACGCACCCGCTCGAGCCCCTGACGGAAGCGGAGATTCGCACGGCGGCTCGCCTGCTGCGGGAAGACGAGCTCTTGAGGGACCGCCGGGTGGTCTGCTCCACTTCCCTCCTTGAGCCCGACCATGCCGCGCTGGATGCCGGCACGTCCGATCGCGTCGCCAAAGTCGTGCTACTGGACCGGGCGAACGGCGACGTGTTCGAAGCCTATGTCGACCTCGCCCGCGAGCGGATGATCGGCTGGGACTCGTTCGATGGTCTGCAACCAGGGATGAATATCGCCGAACTCATCGAAGCCGTCGGAGCGGTGAAGGCCGACCCTGATTACGTCGCGGCCCTTGCGAAACGCGGCATCACCGACCTCGAGAGCGTCACCATCGATTGCTGGCCGAACGGCAACTTCGGGTCGGCCGAGGACGCGACGCTTCGGCTCACCCGAGCCCTATCCTGGATTCGCGCGAACGAAGGCGGCAACGCCTATGCCATCCCGATCGAAGGCGTCATCGCCGTGGTGGACCTGAACGCCGCGAAGGTTATCCGCGTCGAAGACCACGGCAGCGTCCCGCTGGCCCCGGCGGGCGCCGAGTACGCCGCAGCACTTGTTCCCAACCAGCGAACCGACGTGCGGCAACTCGATATCGTCCAACCCGACGGACCGAGTTTCGAGATCGACGGCCACCTCATTCGCTGGCAGAAGTGGAACATCCGGTTCGGGTTTACCCACCGGGAGGGGCTCGTCCTGTACGACGTCGGATACCAGGACGGTGGACGGCTCCGAAGCATCCTCCGCCGCGCGTCGCTTTCGGAAATGGTCGTCCCTTACGGCGACCCCGGTCCCATGCATCACCGCAAGAACGCGTTCGATGCCGGCGAATACGGCATCGGCATGTGTACGAACTCACTCGAACTCGGGTGCGACTGCCTCGGCGAAATCCGCTACTTCGATGGCGTTCTCGCGGGACCTGATGGAGAGCCCTACACCATCAAGAACGCCATCTGCCTGCACGAAGAGGACTACGGCATCCTGTGGAAGCACGTCGATGAACGCGGCGCGGGCACCGAGGTGCGCCGCTCCCGCCGGCTGGTCCTCTCCAGCATCGCGACCGTTGGCAACTACGAGTACGGCTTCTTCTGGTACTTCTACCAGGACGGCTCGATTGAGTTCGAAGTGAAGCTCACCGGCATCCTGAGCGTCGGCGGCATCGCGCCGGGCGAGACGCGAAAGTACGGGACCATCGTCTCCGAGGGCATCTACGCCCCAATCCACCAACATTTCTTCAGCATCCGCCTCGACATGGACCTGGATGGAGGCGGGAACTCGGTCTACGAGGTGAATACCGAGGCCGAACCGCTCTCCGACGACAATCCGTTCGGCAACGCGTTCTTCGCAAAGTCAACGCTCCTGGCCACGGAGAAGCAGGCCCGGCGTCGGGTGAACCAGGAAACCGCCCGCTATTGGAAGGTCGTTAACCCCAGCTCGTTGAACAAATGGGGTCAGCCTGTGGCCTACAAGCTGATGCCGATGGAGAACTGTCTCCCGATGAACCTCCCGGGTTCAAGCCTCATCCAGCGCGCCGGCTTCACGACGAATCACCTGTGGGTGACGGAGTACCACGCCCGCGAAATGCACGCCGCCGGCGAATATCCCAACCAGCACATCGGCGGGGCCGGACTCCCGGCGTGGACGGAGGATGATCGTCCGATCGAGGATTCGGACCTGGTCGTCTGGTACACGCTGGGTCACACCCACGTCCCGCGACCCGAAGACTGGCCGGTAATGCCAACCTACTACTGTGGGTTCAAGCTCCTGCCGATCGGATTCTTCGACAACAACCCCGCGCTCGACGTGCCGCCGTCAAAAGGCCACAACTGCGACTGCGATGGAGACTGCACCTGCGGCTAGGTCATTTCAGGCCATCGGCACGACTGGCCGGATCTCGACCGTGTTCCAGTGCGAAAGTTCAAGGCTCCCGAACAGTTCCGCGATAGCGTGGGCGTTCGGCGCCTCGACGACTGCGAAGAACTTGTGGCCCGGCGGGTCGGCCCAGTAGCCGAGGACATTCGCACCGAAGTTCGGCGCGTCGATGGGCACCCGCCCGAGCGCAGTGCCGCACTTGTCCTGCAGGTCCGGGCGTGCGGCGGGGCAGGTCTCCGGGCCGTGAGTCAGCGTCACCATGTGCAGCAGTGGTTCAGTCACCTACGCGCTCCTTTCCTCGAAGGCTACCGGACGCCACCCACAATGTGCAACTTTATGATTGCGCTTTCGCCAGGTGCTGGTTCCTTTTCGCCACGAACACCGCCATCCGCTTGATCAGCTCCAGGGGCAGCGGCTTTCCCTTGGGCAGTCGAATCGTCGCCTTTTGCACCTTGAACGCGGAAAGCTCCTCGCCGAATTCGGCCATGACGGCATCGATCGCCGGCACGAAGAGCGAGTAGTGCTTCGCGAAGACCGCGTAAAACATCACGGTGCCGTTCTGCTTCACCAGCGGCTGGTTGTAGCTGATGACTTCCTCGCTATCCGGCAACGCCTCTCGCAGTGCGGAACGAATCTGCTCGAGTACGGCCTGGTCCTCCGGGGAGAACAGCGCGATGTACTCGTCGACCGTCTTCGGCTTCACCCGGTCGGCGAGGATCTTCGATTCGGCCATCGGACCTACGCGTCCTTCTTCGGAGGCGGCGTCCCCAGCCCCGCCATCGGCGTCAGCTTCGTCATGTCGATGTCGATGAGGTATGGACCGTCGTGCGCGACGCCGCGGGCGAACGCCTCGCGGAACGATCCGGTGCTATCTACCCGCTCGGACTTCATACCCATGCCTTCGGCAACCTTCGCGAAGTCCGGCGTGGCCAGATCCACACCGAACTGGCGGCCTTCGAACGTGCGGCCTTCGATCGAGCGCAGCACCCCGTAGCCGCCGTCGTTGAACACGCAGGTCACAACCGGAACGTTGTATTGCACCGCCGTCGAAAGCTCCGCGATGTTCAACATGAAGCCGCCATCGCCCTGG
>CALFYR010000332.1 GCA_937954195.1 uncultured Dehalococcoidia bacterium | reverse complement strand
GAGCTTCCCGTTAAGCGCGTTCAGCTTCTCCGGGCGATTCAGTGTCACCGTCGCTACTTCCGATTCGATGTCGAGCACCAGCTCGTCGTACGCCATCTGTCCCTCCAACAACGCGATTTGGTGGGCCGAAGTCAACACGGTTCCGCCCACGCTGTCCACCCGTTGACCCTTCCTCCTCCATTGCCCGGCCGCCGGGTATGCTCGCCGCCGGATGACGCTTCGCCACAACCCCCGTTTCGTCCGCTTCTGGCTCGCATCCACCGTCTCCGATTTCGGAACCTACCTCACAACCGTCGGCCTCTCGGTGCTGATCCTCGTCACCCTCGATGGCACCGCCTTCGACCAGGGCCTTGTCAACGGCGCGCGCTGGGCGCCCTACCTGCTCTTCGGGCTCATTGCGGGCATCGTGGTCGATCGCTTCCAGAGGGACACCGTCCTCATCACCGGCGATCTCGGGCGCGGCGCCTTGCTCTGCATCCTCTGCGTGGCAGCCCTCACCGGCGTCCTCTCGGTACCCGCCCTGCTCGTCATCATCTTCGCCTTCGGCACCCTCGCCCTGCTCAGCGACGCCGCATTCCAGTCCTTCGTGCCGATGCTCGTCCCCCGGTCACAACTCACCCGCGCCAACGCCCGGCTCGAGCAAAGCGAAACCGTCGCGCAAACCACCGGCGCCGCCTTCGCCGGCGCCCTGGTCGCGATAACCTCCGCGCCGATCGCGCTCCTCATCGATGCGGTCTCCTACTTCTTCTCCGGTTCCGTCCTCGCCTCGATTCGGAGAAGTCCGGACGCCCCCGTCCGCGCCCGTGAAACCTCCGGCGCATCCATCCGCCAACGCATAGGCGAGGGCATCCGCTGGATCTACGGCCATATCCACCTTCGCCCACTCGCGGGCAGCACCCATATCTGGTTCGTCGGGTTCTCGATGGCGGGCGCGGTGATCCCGAGCCTCGTCCTGCACGAGATGGGCCTCGGCGCCTTCGGCCTTGGTCTCGTCCTTGGCGGTGCGGGAGTCGGCGCCGTGGTCGGCACCACGTTCTCGACCCGGCTCGGCGATCACTTTGGCGTCGGGAAAGTCATGGTGGGTGCGCGCCTTCTCGAACCCGCCGGGATAGCGCTCATGGCGCTGGCGCCCGTCGTCCTGATCGCAGTCGGTGGCGATGCTCTTTCCGGCGCCGACCACGGGTCAGCCCGCGACTGGCCGGCGGCCGTGTGGTGTGCGGTCGCGGTGGCGTTCATCGGCCAGTTCGTCGTCGGCTCCGCCATGGGCGCGACGGGACCAGTCGAAATGGGGTTCTGGCAGGCCGTCACGCCCGATAGGCTCATGGCCCGCATGAGCGCTACCCGGCGTTCCATCAACCGCGGCATGATCGTGCTCGGGGCTCCCCTCGGCGGCTACATCGCCTCGAACACAAACGAGCAGCTCGCCCTCTGGGTGGCCGCGGCCGTCATGCTCATCTCCGCTATCTACCTCGCCGCCTCCCCCTTCCGCACCGCCCGCACCGAACTCCATCAGCTCTCGGATGAAGAAGCCACCGCCTGACCCACCGCCTCGCCCACGCCCTCCACCCACCCGCCTATACTGCCCACATGGCCGAAGACCCGAATGTCATCCAACCCGTCGAAGGCGCCGTCTCGCTCCTCCTCGTTTCCGATTTCGTCTGTCCCTGGTGTTACATCGGGCTTGTGGAGGCCGAACGCCTCGAACGTGAATACGACGTCGAAATCCGCCACGCCCCCTATCTCCTCGACCCGGGCACCCCGCTCGAAGGCAAACCCCGCCGCCCCATGACCCGCCCCGATGACCCGCCAACCGAAATGGAACTCCGCGCCGAATCCCTCGGCATCAAGTTCTCGCGCGGCCGCACATGGACCTCCAACTCCCTCCTCTCCCACGAAGCTGCCGAGTTCGCCCACCACAACGGCAAAGCCGGCCAGTACGCTCGCGCCATGTTCAAGGCCTACTTCACCGACCTCGAAGACATCGGCAAGCCCGAAACAGTCCTCGATGTCGCCGAATCCGTCGGCCTCGACCGCAAGCAGCTCAAGGAAGTGCTCGATGAGGGCGTCTTCCGTCAGGAAGTGCTCGATGCCCTTGGCTGGGCGCGCGAGGCCGGCATCAGCGGCGTCCCGGCGTTCATCTTCGAAGAGAAGTGGCTCATCCCCGGCGCCCAGGACCACGAAGTCTTCGCCTCAATCCTCGCGAAACTCGGAAAAACGCCGAAGGTCTAACCATGAGCGTGCTCTTCCGGTCGCTCGGACTGGCGTTTCTCGCTGTCGTCGTCGCCTCCTGCGGAAGCGAGAGTTCTCCCAATGGCGCAACTCCTGACCCGACCGCCAGCAGCTCCACGGCCCCCGCTTCCGTAACTCCGTCGGGGTCTCCCACCGCCGCTCCCGAACCCGGCCCGCGCTACGGCGTCGCCGGCTTCGTTCCCCCCAACTGGCCATCGCCCTCGAACGACGACTGGGCCACCCTCTTCGATTCGTTCTCCGAAACCGGCCCCCTCATCGGCGTCTACACCAACTGGACCGATTCGCCCGCGACCGAGGGCGAAGTCCCCGCCGTCATCCGTACCGCGTTCGATATCGCCGGCCGCCAGGACCTCGTTCCCGTCGTAGCCCTCGGTACCGCCAGCGATTCCCCCACCGGCGTCACCCCCACCATCGACTGGTCCGACCAGGCGCAGGTCGAACGCTTCCTCGCCGCCGTCACGGCCGTCGCCTCCACCTACCAGCCCGAATACCTGGCCATCGGCGGCGAAATCAACCGCCTCTGGGAGTCCGACCCGGCAGCCTTCGATCAGTTCATGACCGGCTACCGCCTCGCCTACGATGCTGCAAAAGTCGCCTCCCCCGAAACGCGCGTGTTCACCATCTTCCAGCTCGAAATGCTCCGCGGCGATGCCTTCCTCGCTGGCAACAGCGAATCCCGCGAACCCGCCTGGCGCCTCATCGACCAGTTCGCCGGCGCCCTCGACCTCGTCGGGTTCACCTCCTACCCCTTCCTCGATTTCGAAACCCCCTCCGCCATACCCGCCGGCTACTACGCCGAACTCCCCGGACAGCTCGGTCTCCCGGTCCTCATCACCGAAATCGGCTGGCCCTCCGCCCCACTGGCCGCCGCCCCCGGGTCCGCCTACGGCGGCTCCCCGGAGGAGCAGGCCGAGTTCATCGAAACCCTGCCCGCCCTGCTCGGCCCCGGCGTCGAGGGCCTGCTCTGGTCGTTCCCGTACGACATCGGCGCCGCAATCAGCGGCCCGTTCGAATCCGTCGCTCTCCGCGAATCCACCGGCGCCCCAAAGCCGGCGCTCGCCGCATGGCAAGCCCTCTCCGAATAGCTCCCGCCTACCCAGCCGCCGGCGTCGCCGATTCGGGCTTTGGTTCCACCACCTCCCGCCGCGTCGGCTCGATCCGGTACCGCCTCAGCTCCGGCAACTTCGTCGCGACGATCCCAACCACCGCCAGCGTCCCCATCCCCCCGCTCACCACCGCGAACGTGGCGTTCGTCACCGCCGCAACCAGCCCCGATTCGACCGCCCCCAGCTGGTTCGAAGCCCCAATGAAAATCTGCGAAACACTCGATACCCGCCCCCGCAACTCATCCGGCGTCGCCAGCTGGATGATCGTCTGCCGCAACACCACGCTCACCTGGTCGGCCATGCCAATACACATGTACACCGCCAGCGAAAGGTAGAAGTTCCGCGAAATCCCGAACACGATCGTCGCAATCCCGAACACCGCCACGCTGATCAGCAACGCGCGCCCCGCCCGGCCAATCGGCGGCAATATCACCAGCGAGAGCGCCATCAGCAGCGCCCCCGCGTCCAGCGATGCGTAGAGCAGCCCGTACCCAAACTCCCCCACATCCAGGATGTCCTTCGCGTAAATCGGCAACAGCGCCTGCGCACCCCCGAAAATCACCGCGAACATGTCCAGCGCCATCGCCCCAAGCAGCACCTGCCGCCGCGCCACGAAAACCACCCCCTCCTTAATCGACTCCAGGCTCACCGAACGCCGCACCCCCTCGAACGGCCGCGGCCGCAGGAACGTCAGCAGCGCCAGCGAACCGCTCAGCAGTCCCATGTGCGCCATATACGCCACTTCGATCCCCGCAATGCCCAGCAGCAGCCCGCCCAGCGCCCCGCCACTCACAAACCCCAGCGACTGGATCGTCGAGTTCACCACGATCGCCCCGGCGAAAGCGTCCGGCGTCACCACCTGCGGTACCAGCGCCTGCCGCGCCGGGTTCTCGAACGAAGCCGCCACCGCGATGCACAACACCAGCCCGTAGATGATCGGAAGGCTCAGGAACCCCTGGCTCGTCGCAATCAGCAGCGTCGTCGATGCCGCCAGTGGCACCGTCTGCGCCGCCATCACGATCCGCTTCCGGTTGTGGCTATCCGCGAACGCCCCGCCAATCAGCGACATCCCCAGCGACGGGAAGAACCGCGCCAGCCCCACCAGCGCCAGCTGCAGCGCCGAATCCGAAATCTCGTACACCTGCCAGAAAATCAGCGCGTTCATCATCATCATCGCCATCGACGCGCACAGGCGCGCCGCTGCGTAAAGCGCAAAGTTGCGCTGACGAAGCGCGGCAAGCGGGACGCTACGTTGTTCCGGTGGTTCGGCCATGTGGGGCCCGCCAATTCTCGATTGTCACCCGCCCGTTGTCGATGCGGCCCCCGGCTCGCCGCCACCCTCCACGATGGCCGGCAGCGAAGCTGCCACCTCCGCGTGGTGTTCGGCCACCCACCGCGTCCGTGCCGCCCAGTGGTCCGGGTGGCTCAACCAGCCGTGTTCTCGCTCTTCCACCCACTTCCAATCCGCCCAGCACAACAGCGCGAGGTCCAGGTCACGCCACGCCAGCCGCCGAATCTCCCGCATCACCGGCGTCCGTTTCCGCTTCCGCTCCTCGAACTTGTCCGCCAGCAGGATGACCTTCGCAATCAGCGGCATCTCCGCCGCCCCAAGCGTGTGCTCCCGCACCGCCGCCAGCGCCTCGTCATCCCCCACCCCGAACCGTTCCCGCAGCACCACCGCCGCGATTGGCCCGTGCAGCAGCACCGGCTCCGCACGGTCGGCCGCGTGGATAGGCACCCCCACCTCTCCCGCCAGCCGCAACTGCTCCTCCGGCGCGAACGAACGAAACAGGTCGTGCCCCCACGTCGCCAGGGACACACGTTCCGGGTCAAGGTCATACCGTTCGGCCAGGTCCAGCGCCTCCACCAGCACGCGCTCCACGTGCCGCCTCAGCCCCTCCGGGCGGGAGGCGAACTCCCCCTGCACCGCCGCGATTTGCTCCGCGATCGAGGTCATCTGCCGCGCGTCGCCTAGCCTTCCGGTCCGAGTTGCCGCCCGCCGAGCAGGTGCAGATGCAAGTGGTGCACCGTCATCCCCGCGGCATCCCCAACGTTGAACGCCAGCCGGTACCCGTGCTCCCACACGCCTTCAACCCGCGCCACATCCTTCGCCAGGATGAACAGCCCCGCCAGCATCTCCGCGTGGTTCCATTCAAAGTCCCGCGCGTTGTCCACGTGCTCCTTCGGGATCACCAGGCAGTGGACCGGCGCCCGCGGGTTAATGTCGCGGATTGCGAACGCGTGGTTGTTCTCGGCAATCCGTTCCACCGGTATTTCGCCCCGGTTCATTCGGCAGAAGAGGCAGTCCTGCATGGCGCGATTGTGGCGGCGCGTCCCCGGAATGTCGAACTCGCGACACAAAGAGTTACGAGGTGTTTACAGTGGATCCATGCCCGATCAGCCGCCGCCCAGCATCCTCTCGCACTTCTGGGCCCCCCTCTGCGCGGTCGGCAGCCACGGTGATCGCGGTCCGAACGCCCAGGTCTGCGTCTCCGTCTTCGGCGCGTCGATTGTGCCCGAACGTCCCCGCCTCCTCGTCGTGCTATCGAACACGAACTTCACCACCGGCCTCGTCTCCACCTCGGGCACGCTCGCCATCACCGTGCTCTCCGATGCTCAGGCGGCCCTGCTCGAACCGCTCGGGCTCCACTCCGGCCGTGACCGCGAAAAGCTCCGCGGCATCGACCACCAGCTCACCGGGACCGGTGATCCGGTCTTCCCGGGAGGGGCGGGTCACGTCGAAGGGCGCGTCCTCCGCGAGTTCGGTCTCGGTGATTCCACCGCCTTCCTCGTCGCCGTCGAAGCTCGCGCCGAGAACGGGTTCACCCCACTGAGCTGGCAGGCCGCGAAAGATGTCGTCGGCGAAGCGTTCCTCGCCCGCTGGGCCGAAAAGAGCGCGCGCGAACAGGCGGCTGCTTTCCGGACCATGGTCTGGGAGTAGTCCCCGCCACTAAAGCGCCGCCCAGTGCTCCATCAACAGGGAGTTGAACGCCGGCGGCGCCTCCAGGTTCGAAAGGTGGCCCGCCCCTCCGATCACTTCGTATCGCGCCCCCGCAATGCCGTCCGCGAGTGGCTGGGTGACCGCAGGCGGGATCAGCGTATCGCCGGCGGAAGAGATGACCAGCGTCGGGACCGCAATCCGCTCAAGGTCCGCCATCGAATCCGCCCGTGCCGCCATGCCAAGTGCCGCCGCCGCGATCGAATCCGCCGGTTGCGCAGCGATGATGTTCCGCACCAGCCGGTTCAACGCCGGGTGCGCATTCCCCGAAAGCAGCGGCGGCGGCGCCTCCACAAGGAAGTCGCTCCCCTCCGATCGCAGCCGTTGTGCCAGCTGCCCCCGGCGTTCCTTCGCCGCGCCGTCGTCGGCATCGCCCCGCGTGTTCGCCAACACAAGTCCTGCCACCAGGTCCGGCTGCTGTCGCCACAGCTCAAGCGCGACATAGCCGCCCATCGAAAGCCCAACCACCATCGCGCTCGTGATGCCCGCCTCCCTCGCCGCGCGCGCCGAATGTTCGGCAGCCTCCGACATGCTCATCACCAGCCCGGCCGACTTCTCGCCGCCGAACCCTGGGAAGCTGGGCGCAACCACCGGGACCTCCGGCCCGAAGAGCCCAACCTGTGGGGCCCACATGCTGCAGTCGAGAGGGAACGCGTGGAGAAAGATGACGCCATTAGCCATGAGATGAGTCTATAGGAACTGCCAACCGCCCGAGACCCTACTCGTCCTCAGTCTCGTCGTCCTCGTCGCCTTCAAGCAACGTGACGATCGCGTCCTTCACTCCGTGGCCGCTTGTCGCCTCAACCTCGAACGCCAGCCCTTCCCACTCCACCCGGTCGCCGGGCTCGGCTGGACGGTCGAGCAACGCCAGCACAAGGCCGCTGACGGTCTCCACTTCTTCGTGCTCCAGGTCCAGCCCGAAATG
>CALFYR010000331.1 GCA_937954195.1 uncultured Dehalococcoidia bacterium | reverse complement strand
GATGGAGTGGCGCACACGCGCGTGCCCGGCCGGCTCGAAATCATGGGCCAATCACCGCTCATCGTTGCCGACGGCGCCCATAACGACGAAAGCGCTGAGGCGCTGGCGAACGCCCTCCGCGATTACTTCACCTGGCGCAGGTGTTTCCTCGTTCTCGGCTGCAACCGTGACAAGGACGTGCGCGGCATTGCGATGAAGATGGCCAAGCTGGCGCAGCTCATCATCTGCACGAACTTCGACAATCCCCGCGCCATGGACCCTTTCGCGATGATCCAGGAGGTGGGCTTCCTGGGGCCGGCGGCCGTCGCCGAGGACTCGGTCGCGGCGGCGCTCGAAACAGCGCTTTCGCACGCGGACGAGTCCGACATGGTGGTGGTCACCGGGTCGCTCTATGTGGTTGCCGAAGCCAGGGAGTATCTGCTCGGCGAGAGCGTAATTCGGCGCTAGCAGCGTCTCCTCCGCCCGGCGAGGCCAACCCGCCTATCCCGCGTGGGAGGTGTGGCGGCTCCACAGCTTGAGCGTCTCGCGGAGCTTTTCCGCCGCGCCGGCATCGATGTTGGCGTCGTTGAGCACGCAGTCGTTCAGGTGGCGTTCGAGAATGAGGACGCTCGCCTGTTCGAGACCGGAACGGGCCGCGAGGAGCTGTGTCAGCACGTCCTCGCAGCAACGCTGGTCTTCGAGCATATTGCGCAGGCCACGCACCTGGCCTTCGATGCGGGACAGCCGGTCGAGGAGCTTTTTCGACTCTTCAGGGGTCATGGGGGCGATCTCCTCGCTCTAGGTGTTGACTAACATACCCCATGGGGGTATCCTGAGTCTACCTCGCACCACACGGTGCATGTGGCCCACCGCACGGAAAGGATACACAACACACAATGGCTGACGTACGCGAAGTTACCGACGCAACCTGGGAATCCGACGTCATCAAGTCGGACCTGCCGGTCCTGATCGACTTCTGGGCGCCCTGGTGCGGTCCGTGCCGCATGGTGGCGCCGATCGTTCAGGAGCTCAGCGAAGAGTACGCGGGCAAGGTCTCGTTCATGAAGATGAACACGGACGAGAACCCGATGGTCCCGAGCAAGTTCGGCATCCGATCGATCCCGTCGCTCCTCATCTTCGATAAGGGCGAACTCAAGGGCACCGTTGTCGGCTTCCGGCCGAAGAGCGACCTGAAGAAGCGCATCGACGAAGCCCTGACCGTCTAGACCACAAGGCGCGGTGGCCGGCAGCCCTGGACCCGGCCACCGCGGGCCACCACTGAGCGGCTCTCCAGGGGGAAGTTATGCAGCAACTGGATCTCGCAATCATCGGCGGTGGTGGCGCTGGCCTCACCGCCGCGCTTTATGCCGCCCGCGCGCGCCGCTCGATCATCGTGTTCGAAGGTGACGTGACCGGTGGCCAGATCGCCACGACCGACAAGGTCGAGAACTACCCCGGCTTCCCTGACGGTGTCAACGGCTTCGACCTTGCCCAACTGTTCCTGCAGCAAGCCGAGAAGTTCGGCGCCGAGCTCGCCTACGAGCGCGTCGAATCCCTGAACCGCCTGGCCGACGGGACGTTCGAAGTCACCTCAACCGAGCGCACCGTCCACGCACGCGCCGTCATCGTTACGGCCGGCGCCGACTACAACAAGCTCGGTGTCCCGGGCGAGAAAGAACTCACCGGCAAGGGCGTGAGCTACTGCGGCACCTGCGACGCCGCGTTCTTCGCCGGACAGAAAGTGCTCGTTGTTGGCGGTGGCGACGCCGCCATGGATGAGGGTCTCTTCATCACGCGCTACGCCGAGAGCGTCGAAGTGGTCCACCGCCGAGATGAACTTCGCGCGAGCGCGATCCTCCAGGAGCGCGCCTTCGCGAACCCGAAGATGAGCTTCACCTGGGACACAGTCGTCGAGGCCATCGAAGGCGACGGCAAGGTTGAACGGGCCATCCTGAAACACCTGAAGACCGGGGAAACCGGGGTCCGCGAGGTCGATGGCGTCTTCATCTTCATTGGCCAGGTGCCGAACAACCACCTGCTGAAGGGCATCGTCGACCTCGATGCGGGCGGCCATGCCATGGTCGACCTCCAGATGAGGACGAAGGTCGAGGGCCTATTCGTCGCCGGCGACCTCCGGACGCAGGCGGCGCGCCAGCTGATTAGCGCGGCGGGCGACGGCGCCACGGCCGCCATCGCCGCAGAGCATTACCTGACCGAACTGGATGCGGGCCACTCGGCGAAGTAGGTCACAGATCGGCACTATCGCGTCGGGGGGCCTCTGGCATACTCGATCACAGCCTTCTGCTTCACAGGAATTCCCGTGCGAACACTGCTGCTCACCGTGGCCGCTGCCACGCTTCTCTTCGCCGCGTGCGGTGGCGATGACGACGACACCGACAATCCGGAACCAACCCTTCCCCCTGACGTAACCCAGCCCGCCGGTGACTCGGCGCCTCTGGCGCCTGGCACGCCGGGGGAAAGCG
>CALFYR010000330.1 GCA_937954195.1 uncultured Dehalococcoidia bacterium | reverse complement strand
AACGTGAGGGCCAGCAGCAGGGAGCCGAACAGCGCCGAGCAGACGGTGATGGCCATGGGCCGGAACATGCGCCCTTCCAGGCCTTCGAGAGCGAAGATGGGCAGGTAGACGGCGATGATGATGGAGACGCCGAATAGAATGGGGCGGGCCACTTCGGTGGAGGCATGCAGCACGCGATCGAAGGGATGGAAATGCTCATTGGGGCGGCGCTCCAGGCGGCGCACGGAGTTTTCCATCATGACGACGGCTCCGTCGACGATCATGCCGAAATCGATGGCGCCAAGGCTCATCAGATTCGCGGAAACGCCGAAGGCCGCCATGCCCAGGAATCCGAACAGCATGGAGAGGGGGATGACGGCGGCGACGATGAGCGCGGCGCGCCAGTTGCCGAGGAAGACGAAGAGTACGGCGATGACCAGGCCGCCGGCTTCGAGCAGATTCTTCTTTACCGTGGCGATGGTGCGGTCAATGACTTCGGACTGATCGTAGAAGGGGACGATGCGCACGCCGGCGGGCAGTTGCAGGGAAGCGATTTTGTCCTTCACGCGCTGGATGGTTTCGCGGCCGTTTTCGCCTTTGAGCATGATGGTCATGCCGGAGACGGTTTCTTTCTTTCCGTCGCGGAGGACTGCGCCCGCGCGCTGCATGGGCTTGTCGGTGATGGTGGCCACTTGGCGCAGCAATACGGGCGAGCCGCCTTTCGCGGCGAGGACGATGCTCTCCAGTTCGTGGGCCGATTGCACGCGGCCGAGTCCGCGGATGGTGTATTGCTCGGAGGCATGCTCGATGTAGCCGCCGCCGAAGTTGGCGTTGTTCTCCTGGACACGGTCGAAAACATCGCGGAGCGAGAGGCCGTAGCGGAGCAGTTTCACCGGGTCGACTTCGATGTTGACCTGGCGGGTCTCGCCGCCCCATGTGTTCACTTCGTTGATGCCGCGGACGGCGCGGAGCTGGTTTTTGATGGACCACTCATGGAGGGTTTTGAGCTCCATGGCGGACATGCGGTCGCTTTCAAGGGTGTATTGATAGATCTCGCCGAATGCCGTGGCGACGGGCCCGAGCGTGGGTTCAAGACCGGCGGGGATGCGCGAGCGGACTTCCTGAATGCGCTCATTGATCCACTGGCGGGCGAGGTAGATATTGACGGAGTCTTCGAAGACGACGGTGACCATGGAGAGGCCGAACTTCGACACGGAGCGCACGCCTTCGGTGCGCGGCAGCCCCATGAGCACGACTTCGATGGGGTAGGTGACGAGCTGCTCGACCTCGCTGGGCGGCATCCCGGGCGCTTCGGTGATGACGACCACCTGGTTGTTGGTGAGGTCGGGGAAAGCGTCGATGGGGATGTGGGAGAGAATGTACAGGCCGCCGGCGATGAGGATGGCAAGTCCGGCGAAGACCATGAACCGGTTGCGGAGATGGAACTCAATGATGCGCGACAGCATCGGCTTACTCGAGCGATCCCTTCAGCAATTGGGACTTGAGCGTGTAGCTTCCCTTGGCGACGATGGTTTCGCCGGGGGCAAGCCCATTGCGTACTTCGACGTCGCCGCCCAGGACACGGCCGGTTTGCACGGTGCGCGCTTCAAATGTTCCGGGCTTGATCTGCACAAAGACAACGTCGTTCCTGTCGATTTGCTGGAGGGCTTCTTGGGGGATGAACGCCGCTTGCGCGGTGGAGCCGGCGGCGATTTCGGCCGAGGCGTACATTTCGGGTTTGAGGCGTCCCTGCGGGTTGGACAATTCAATGCGTGCGGGGACGGTTCGCGTTTCGGGGTCGAGTTGATCGCCGATACGGGTGATGCGGCCGCTGAAGGGGTGATCAGGGTAGGCCTGGACGTTGACCTTTACGGTCATGCCGGTGCGGATCTTGCCGAGGTTTTCTTCATTGACGGCGGCGATCATCCAGACGGTGGAGAGATCGGAGATGAGGAAGAGCTCATCGCCCTGGTTGGCGACGGAGCCGGCAGTGACGCGGCGCTCGATGAGGACGCCGTCGGCGGGGGCTTTGACGGGGATGAGATCGCCCTCGTGTTCGGTGTCGCCGGGTTCGTGTTCTTCATGGTCATCGAGGGGAACCTGGAGAAACTCCACCAGGTGGCGGCGGGTGCGGTCGAGTTCGGTCTTGGCGTTTTCGATGGCGCTTTGCGTGTTCTTGAGCTCGGCCTCGGCGTGTTCGAGTTGTTCGAGCGAGCCGGCTTTGAGGTCATAGAGACGCTTGGCGCGGTCCCGGTGGCGCTGCGAATAGGAGAGCGCGGTTTTCAGACGCGCCTCTTCGGCGATGGCTTTGCGGTATTCGGCGCGCGCCTCGTGGATATCGTGACTGTGCATGCCGGCGAGGATCTGGTCTTTCTTGACGCGGTCGCCGGGGTATACAGAGACCCGGATGATCTTGCCTTCCGTGATCGCGCCGACGTGCCAGGAACGGTTTTCATTGACGGTGATGCGGCCGTTGGAGGTGATGGTTTCCGGAAGGGCTT
>CALFYR010000329.1 GCA_937954195.1 uncultured Dehalococcoidia bacterium | reverse complement strand
ATGGCGAAGTTCGCCGCCGCACTGATCAACCCAAACGAAGAGATGGACGTCAGCGACATGGTCTTCGAAGACGGGAAGATCTACGTCAAAGGCTCGCCGGGAACCTTCAAGACCTTCCAGGAAGTCGCGTCCTACGCATACGTGCCCGTCCCGTTGCCCGAAGGCCTCGACCCGGGCCTATCGGATCAGGCGTTCTGGGAGCCATCGAACAACACCTATCCCTTCGGCGCCCACATCGCGATGCTCGAAATTGACCGCGAAACCGGCGAACCGAAGCTCCTGAAGATGGTCGCCGTCGATGACTGCGGCACCGTCATCAACCCGCTCATCGTCGAAGGGCAGGTGCATGGCGGTCTCGCCCAGGGCATCGGCCAGGCCATGATCGAAGAGGTGGTCTACGACGAGGACGGCCAGCTCGTAACGGGCTCGTTTATGGACTACGCCATCCCACGCGCAACCGACTTCCCCTGGTTCGAACTCGACAAGACGGTGACGCCGACTCCGGTGAACCCGCTCGGGGCCAAAGGCGTGGGCGAAGCGGGCACGCTGGGCTCGACGCCCTGCATCGTCAACGCCGCCGTCGATGCGCTCAGCGAGTTCGGCGTGACCCACATCGACATGATGCTCCGGCCCGAAAAACTCTGGCGCATCATCAACGGAGGTGCGAAGTGATCCCGACTGAATTCGAATACCAGCGCGCCACCAGCCTCGATGAGGCCATCTCGCTCCTCCAGAAGTCAGATGGCGAGGGCAAGTTCCTGGCGGGGGGCCACAGCCTGATTCCCCTGATGAAGCTGCGGCTCAGCGAACCCGGCATCCTCATCGACATCTCCCGGATCGACCAGCTCAAGGGCATCCGCGAAACCGATGGCAAGATCGCCGTCGGCGCCGCCACCACCCATACCGAGGTGGCCGAATCCGACCTCATCAAGCGGCTCTGCCCGGTCGTCTCCGAAGCGGCCGGCGAGATCGGCGACCCGCAGGTCCGCAACCGCGGTACCCTCGGCGGCTCGCTCGCCCACTCCGACCCCGCCGCCGACTACCCGGCCGTCATGGTCGCGCTCGATGCCGAGATCCATATCAAGGGACCGGGCGGCTGGCGTACGGTGAAGGCCGGCGACTTCTTCCAGGGCATGTTCACGGTGGACCTGGCCGAAGATGAGATCATCGCCGGCGCCCAGTTCGCACCGGCGAAGAATGCCGCCTACGTGAAGCTCCACCAGAAAGCCTCGCACTACGCCATCGTCGGCGTCGCCGCGGTGCTGGAAATGAACGGCAACACGTGTACCTCCGCGCGAATCGGCCTGACTGGCGCATCGACTCACGCCCAGCGGCTGACGAACGTCGAATCGCTGCTCGCCGGCAAGGAACTCACGCAGGCGAACATCGATGCCGCCGCCGCGGTGGCCGGCGACGGCCTGGAAGACGTGAACAGCGATATCCACGCCTCCGAGGAGTACCGGCGCGCGATGGTCAAGGTGTTCACCCGCCGGGCGATCGAGCAGGCCGCACGCCGATAACAAGGCACCGTTCCACATCACCCCGAAAAGGGCCCCGCACGGGGCCCTTTCGGTTCCTTACGCGGCTCCCTCAAACCCGCTACGATCGATGCCAACGAACAACCACTTCTCCGGAAGGTGAACTTATGCCTGCTGCCCAGGCCTACATCGAAGTAACCGACGCGAATTTCGCCACCGAAGTCCTCGAACGGTCGAAGACCATTCCGGTGGTAGTCGACTTTTGGGCGCCCTGGTGCGGACCTTGCCGCGTGCTCGGCCCGGTCATCGAAAAGGTGACCGCCGAACTCCAGGGCCAGGTCATCCTCGCCAAGCTCAATACCGACGAGAACCCCCGCGTTGCCACGCAGTTCCGCATCCAGGGAATCCCCGCCGTCAAAGCCTTCCGCAACGGCCGCATGATCGGCGAGTTCACCGGCGCCTACCCGGAGCCACAGGTGCGCCAGTTCTTCCAGCAGGTAATAGCCGCCGAGAACCCGCCGGAAGTCTCCCCCGGTGAGAAAATGCTCGAAGAAGGCGATATTGCGGGCGCCGAGGCCTACTACCGCGGCGTCCTCGAAAAGAAGAAGGACGACCCGGACGCCATCATCGGCCTCGCCGTCGTGCTCCTTGAGCGCGGCGAACGGGAAGATGCTGAGGAACTCCTCGACCGCATCCCGACCGACCGCCGCGCGAAGGCGCTCAAGCACCACATGTTCCTCGAAGAGTTCGAGCGCAACCACGCCGGCGAAGACCTGCGCGGCGAGGCCGAACGCAACCCCAAGGACCCGCGCGCCCGCTACCGCTGGGGCGTCATGTTGGCAGCGAACGAGCAGTGGCAGGCCGCCCTCGATGAACTCCTCGAGTCCGTCCGCCTGGACAAGAACTTCGCGGAAGGCGCCGCCCGAAAGGCTGTCCTCGCGATCTTCGACATCATCGGCCTCGATGATCCGGGCGTGAAGGAATACCAGCGCCGACTCTCGCAGCTGCTCTTCTAGCCGCGCGAGCTTCCGGCGTGTGCCCGCTCGTCGCGCGTACGGGCGGGCCGTAGGACAATTCGCCCCAACATAACTCCACTCCGGATTCCCCAAATGATCATTCATATGTCCGAAGGCGCGACC
>CALFYR010000328.1 GCA_937954195.1 uncultured Dehalococcoidia bacterium | reverse complement strand
CACTGATCGCGCCGGCCAGATCTGGACCGCCACGGAGGCAGCGCTGACCGGCCCCGGCGGGGCAGCGTTTGAGCGCGTGCCAGGGCACAACAGCTTCTGGTTCGCGGTGGTGAACCACGCGGAGCGGTTCCGGCTGTGGGAGGCGGAATAGCTAGGCGAGACAGCGGAACGGCTGGCCGCCGTTGTACTCGAGCATTTCGGCGAACATCTGGCGCGCGTCGAGGGGGCGGCCCCATCGTTCGCCTGCGGCTTCGGAATAGACGCGGTGGAGGTTGGGGACGAGGCGTTCGGCATCGTGCCACGATTCGAATTCGCCCAGGGAGAGGCCGCGTGCGAGTTCGAGCGGCGGCGTGCCGGCTTCGTGGCCTTTGCGGCCAATATCCTGCACCCAGGTGAGGTAGCGGCGGACGTCTGCAATGGCCTCGGGCCCGCAAACGGGGCCGTGACCGGGGACGATGGTCTCAGCGCCGAGCGCTTCGATGCGGTCGAGCGCCTCAAGCCAGCCAGCGACGGAGCCGCCGAGCGCGAACGGCGTGCCGCCGTTGAAGATGATGTCGCCGGTGAACAGCAGCTTGCGTTCGGGGATCCAGGCGACCACGTCGTTGGTGGTGTGGGCCGGACCGACGAACATGAGCTCGATGCGCAGGTCATCAACGTAGACGTTGAGTTTGTCTTCGAAGGTGACTGTTGGCGGCGTGATCGGGCAATCGCCGAAATCGATCATGGGGAAGCGCGCGTAGCTGCCGTGACCGACGGCGAGGATTTCGCGGCGGCAGCGTTCGCTGGCGATGATGGCGCTGGCCGGCGAGAACATGAAGTTGCCGTGGGTGTGGTCGCCGTGGCTGTGGGTGTTGATGAGCGCGTTGACCGGCAGCGGGGTGACATCGCGGACGGCGGCGTGGAACGCGCGGGCACGCTTTTCCGTCCCGGTGGTATCGATTACCGTCGCGGAGCGTTCGCCCACGATGCAGCCCGCGTTGTTGAGGAACCAGCTGCCATCGAGCTGGATGTACGCGAAGATGCGGGCGCTGACTTCTTCGACGGTTGGCGGCGGGACTTCATCGCGTTCGGTGACGGCCTGGGACGACATTGGCTCCTCCGCGTCAGTGGTCGGGCGATTTTGGATGGTCGATTGTGGATTGTCGACTGACGTAGTGCGGTGGTTCGTTTCGCGGGTTGGGGATATTTTCCCGGGTGGACATGCCACTGCTCGCGATTTTCGATGATGGGACGTTCGACCTGACCGCTGAGCAGTACCTCGGCATCGGCATCATCGTTGCCTCGGCGGTGTTGGCGCAGGCGCTGTACGTGGCGATAGCCACGCTGTACATCCGGCATCATGCGGAGCCGGGGCGGCGCAAGTTCTGGCGGAACGAACGGCGGCGGCTGGACCGCGTGATCCTCGGCCTGTTCCTTTCGATCGCGATGTTGATCGGTGTGCCGTTGCTGGACCTCGATACGGAAATCGAGGACACGGCGATCGTGGCGGCGCGGGTGCTGGGGGCGGTCTGCGGCGGGCTGATCCTGCTGCGAGGCATCGCGATCGTCGGGGACTTCCTGTTCGAAAAGGCGGAAGCGACCGAAACCCGCCTCGACGACCAGCTCATTCCGATGATCCGCCAGACGGCGAACGTGTTCGTTGTGGTGGTTGGCACGCTGTTCGTGCTTTCGAACCTGGATGTGAACGTGGGCGCGCTGATCGCGGGGCTGGGGATCGGCGGCATCGCGGTGGCGCTGGCGGCGCAGGATTCGTTGCGGAACCTGTTCGGCGGGATCATGATCCTGGCCGACCGGCCCTTCCAGGTGGGCGACTGGATCATCATCGGCGACGTTGAGGGGACGGTGGAGAAGGTGGGGTTCCGTTCGATGCGGATCCGGAAGTTCGGGAGCAGCCTTGTGACCATCCCGAACGCCCGTGTTACCGACACCAACATCGACAACATGGGCCTGCGCCAGTACCGCCGGTACGACACCACGCTGCATTTGCCATTGGACACGCCACCGGAGGTGGTGCAGGCGTTCTGCGAAGGCGTGCGGGCATTGCTGCGTTCGAACACGCTGGTGCGGCAGGACTACTACTTCTGCGAGCTCGAGCGCATCGGCGATTCGACGTTGGACGTGCTCCTCTACTGCTTCTTCGCGGCGCCGGACTGGAACGCCGAACTGCGTGCGAAGCACATCCTGAACCTGGACGTGCTACGGCTGGCGAACTCTCTCGGGATAACGCTGGCGGCGCCGGCTTCGACGGTGCGGCTGGATGGCTGGCTGGGCGGCGCAAAGGAGAAGCAGGCGCCAACGCCGGCCGAACTGGCGGCGACCGTGAACCGGTTCGGTTCGCCGGGCGGTGCGGGGCAGGCCGCCCACGCGCCGATTACCGAAGGGTACGAGCCGGAGCCGGAGCTGGTGACCCGGGCCGGGCCGAGCGACGAGGGCGAGTAGGCGGAGCGTTTGCCGGGTACAGTTCGCGAAACCCACCGAGGCGGACTGCCGTGAAACTGGAAACCACACTCGATTACCTCAAGGAAGAGCGGCTTCTAGCGCTGCAGCTGGAGTTCGCGGAGACGCCATCGCCGACCTTCGACGAGGGCCGGCGGGCGAACGCTGTCGCTGCGAAGTGGCGAACGGCGGGGCTCGAGCCATCGATCGACGACGCGGGGAATGTGATCGCCTTGCGGGCCGGCAGCGCGGATGGGCCGTTGTTCGTGCTTTCGGCGCACCTGGATACGGTGTTCCCGATCGACCAGGACGTGCA
>CALFYR010000327.1 GCA_937954195.1 uncultured Dehalococcoidia bacterium | reverse complement strand
AGGTGAAGGGCGTCATCGACAAGGGACAGCGGGCGCTGGTGACGACGCTGACGAAGAAGATGGCGGAGGACCTTTCCGATTACCTGAAGGAGATGGGGATCAAGACCCACTATCTCCATTCGGAGGTGGAGACGCTGGACCGGGTGGAGATCCTGCGGGACCTGCGGCTGGGGGTGTACGACGTGGTGGTCGGCATCAACCTGCTGCGAGAGGGACTGGACCTGCCGGAGGTTTCGCTTGTGCTCATCCTGGATGCGGACAAGGAGGGGTACCTGCGTTCGAACCGCTCGCTGGTGCAGACGATCGGGCGGGCGGCGCGACACATCGAGGGGCGGGTGGTGATGTACGCCGACCAGGTGACCCAGAGCATGCAGAACGCCATCGACGAAACGTACCGGCGGCGGAAGATCCAGGAGGAGTACAACCGCGAGCACGGCATCGAGGCGGCGGGCATCGTGAAGGCGGTGAAGGACATCACCGACCATGTGCGGATGCAGGCGGCGGAAACGAAGGCCGAGTACGACGCGGGCGTGCCCGCCGGTATGGCGAAGGACGACCTGCTGCGGATGGTGAAGGAACTCGAGACGCAGATGAAGACGGCTGCGAAGAACCTGGAGTTCGAGAAGGCGGCCGCGCTGCGTGACAAGGTGGTGGAGCTGCGGCGGGAGCTGGTGGGGACCGAGGCGGAGGAGCTGGCGGCGTTCGCGGCGGCGGCAGGGAGGAGCGGGCCGTTGCGGTTTGGGCGCAGCCAGGCGGGAGGCAGGGACAGGTCTCGGCGCTACCGGCGGTAGCTACTTGACCCATTCCGGTATCATGCCGGCCAGTGCTGTTTCAGTGGGACGCGGGGAACGTCGAGCATGTTGAGGCTCACGGAATCGAAGCGCCTGAAGCAGAGCAGGCAATGCGTGATGAGCGAAGGCTTCCCGCGGACGCCCGGAATACCCCGGGAGAGCGCCGCTACGCGACGATAGGTGCGACACGCGCGGGAAGGATCCTCTATGTTGTATATACACGTCGCGAACGAACCATTCGGGTGATTACCGCCCGCGATGCATCTCCAAGCGAACGGCGGCGCTACCGCCGAACCAAATGACCATGGTACGACCGCAAGAATCCGAATTTATCGTCATTACGAGCCTTGACCAGGTGCCGACCAGCTTCCCCTCGGAACGTGAGGAAGCGGAATTCTGGGACACCCACACATTCAGCGACGAGCTGTGGGACCAGATGGAGCCAGCCGATGACGGACTCACTCCGTTCGGCCCGATGGGCGTCCAACTCGAATTGGACGCTGACACCGCAGAACGTCTCCGAGACCTTGGCGAACGCAAAGGTATCAGCTACATCAGGCTGGCCCAGCGCTTTGTGAGTGAGCGCCTTTACGAAGAAGAGCTGAGGGAAGGCATCGTGCCAAGGCGCGAGGCTTCGTAGTCTCGTCGCGTTCTCATGTGGCTGACGCGAAGCGGACCGGGTTGGCCACGCTCCGCTCCCTTGCCGGTCGCGGTTCGTCAGTCTTTGGCGGCGAGTTGTTGTTCGAGGTCGCGCATTTTGCGGCGGTTGTCGCGGTCTCGGTTGAAGCGTTCGGTGATGTCGCGGGCCTGGGCGAGTGCGCCGGCGGATTCGCCTGAATCATCGAGGACGATGGCGAAACTCAGCTCGACGTAGATCTCTTCGCCATCGGCCTTTCGCGCTTTGGTGGGAAGCGATTGGCCGATGTACTTGGTGATCTTGTCGCCAAGGGCGCGGTCGTAGCCTTTCCAGTGCGCGTCCTGGAAGGACTCGGGGATGATGATGTTGAGGTCCTTGCCGATGGCGTCCGCAGCGGTGAAGCCGAAGACGCGTTCGGCGGCGGCATTCCAGTAGGAGATGACGCCATCGGTGCCAGCGAAGATGACGGCATCGGGGCACTGGTCTAGGAGCCATTCGTGTTTGAATTCGCCTGCCATGCGTGGCCTCCTCAGGACGGGTTTGGGCCAGTCTACGCCGGAAAGGGGCCGGACGGGGCCCGCCGGTGCGGGTTGGGTTTAGGAAATAGTTCACGATACAAGAACCTCTTGACAGGCCCCGTCGAAAGGAGAAGGATCAAGGTGCCGGCTATCCGAAAGGAAGTCGAGCTTGAACAGACTCGTTGCTTCAACTGCGTCCGCCTGGACCCGCGTGGCCGGTACGGATAAAGATGTTGGGCAGGCTCGGGCGACTAGAAGCCCCTCCCGGTTCAACCTCCTGTGCCCCACCGATTGGCGTGGGGCTTTTTGTTGCAGGGGGTCACAACGGGGGCACACACGTGCGAACCATGATGAGCGGCAAGATCCATCGCGCCACGGTTACCGGCGCGAACCTCGACTACGAGGGCTCGATTACGCTGGACCCGGACCTCATGGATGCGGCCGGGATCCTTCCGTACGAGCAGGTCCACGTGGTCGATGTCACCAACGGGGCACGGCTCGAGACGTACGCCATTAAGGGCGAACGAGGCTCGGGCGAGGTCTGCGTGAACGGCGCGGCGGCCCACCTGGTCCACCGTGGCGATACGGTCATCATCATCGCCTACCAGCACATGACGGACGCCGAAGCGCGAGAAGCAGCGCCACGCCGCGTCTTCGTCGACACCAAGAACGCGATCCGGGAAGTCAGCATTGGGGATGGCTTCTCACACAACCCGCGCGAACTGGCGTTCGCCTGAGCGGGAAAGGAAGGGACAGCAATGGGACGCATCTCTATCCACAAACTGAAGGAAATGAAGGCGCAGGGACAGCGCTTTGCGATGATTACGGCGTACGACTACCCGTCGGCGCGGTTGGTTGAGCAGGCCGGCATCCCGATCATCCTGGTCGGCGACTCGCTGGGCAGCGTCATCCTCGGCTACGAATCCACCGTGCGGGTGACGATGGACGACATCCTCTACCACACGAAGGCAGTGGTGCGGGGCACAGAGAAGGCGATCATCGTCGCCGACATGCCGTTCATGAGTTACCAGGCGGACCCGAACGAAGCGATGCGGAACGCCGGCCGGCTGCTGCAGGAAGGTGGCGCCACGGCGGTGAAGCTTGAAGGCGGCAGCCACGTGGCTCCACTGGTGCGGCGGATGGTTGAATCCGGCATCCCGGTGATGGGCCACCTTGGCCTGACTCCGCAGTCAGTGAACCAGTTCGGGGGCCACAAGGTGCAGGGCAAGACGCCGGCGGCGGCAGCCAAGCTCATCAACGATGCGCGCGCGCTCGAAGAGGCAGGCGCGTTCGCGGTGGTGCTCGAGACGATTCCCGCTCCGCTTTCGAAGATGGTGAGCGAGCGGCTTTCGATCCCGACCATCGGCATTGGCGCCGGGCCGCATTGCGACGGCCAGGTGCAGGTGTTCCACGACATGCTTGGCATCTACGACGACCGGCGGACGCTGAAGCACGCGAAGCGCTACGCCGTGCTTGGCGAGACGATCCGGAATGCGGTCCGCGAGTACATCGCGGAAGTTGAGGACGCCGAGTTCCCGACCGCGGAGCACAGCTTCGCGATGGAAGAGGCGACGCTCGGAGAGCTCATTCACGTGGGCTGACCTCACTCCCCTGCCCCCTCTCCACATTCGTGGAGAGGGGGCGTACTTATCCCATTCACGGGGAACAGCATGGCCCACGCTCCAACGGATTCGGATTACATTGTGATTGTGGATGAGCCCTCGAACCCGGCTCCGGCAATCCTGACGACCCCCGCCGCGATGCGGCGCTGGCGGGCCGAACACAGC
>CALFYR010000326.1 GCA_937954195.1 uncultured Dehalococcoidia bacterium | reverse complement strand
GAGGGATGTCGTCGCGCGGCATGGGTCACGCAGTATGCCGTACCCGTCGCGACACCTGTTGGCGAATGCCCGCCTGTTCGATCCGCCTTCAGCGCCCGCCGGGCCGTGTGGTTGTGATTCGTTCGGCCGCTTCCTTTCGGTCGCGGTTCTTCCGGCGCTGTAATTCGTTCCGCCGCTTCCTTCCGGTCGCGGTTCTTCTAGAAGCCGTTGGTGCCGTCGGTGAAGCGCAGGGCATCGACCAGGACACCGTGGATGGCCATCTCCCAGTGCAGGTGGGCCCCGGTCGAAAGGCCGGTGTTCCCCACGGTCGCGATCTGGTCGCCGCCGACCACTTCCTGGCCCTCGGCCACATCGATCGTGGCGAGATGGGCGTAGCCGGAATAGAGGCCGCCGCCGTGGTCGATAATGACCATATTGCCCCGCACCTGGAGTTCGCGGGCGAGCACGACGCGGCCGTTGTTCGTTGCGATGACGGGGGTGCCTTCGAGCGCGCTGAGGTCGGTGCCGGTGTGGTGGCCGGATGGTTCTTCGCCGTTATAGGAGCGCTGTTCGCCGAAGCGGGAGGTGAGCCCGCCCTGCACCGGCAGCTGCCATAGTCCTTCCCAGAGCTTGATGGGCGTGACCAGGCGGTATATGCCGCGCAGCATTTCGACTTCGGCCTCGCTGACCGCAGGATCGAGCAACGCCTCCTGCTCCGGGTCGAACTCCAGGTAGTCGACGGTCCATTCGTTGGCGAGGATGGTGACGTCATCGGAGAGTGTGCCCTTCGTGCCGTTTCGCAGGTTGACGTAGGCAGTGAGCGGGTACGTCCCGGGCCGGTCTTCGATATCGATCGGGATGAAGGTGAACTGGCTTTGCGACCCGCGGGAGAGCGGGAAGTTCTTGCCCAGGAACGTGACCTGGCCACCCGAGACATCCCCCGTCACGGAGACCAGGATTGAGCCGGCCTGGTACACCTCGAGCGTCGAGATGAGGAGCTCCGGGGGCACGAGCGGTTCGACGGTTTCGCCGGGGAGGAGCGTGGGCGTGGCCGTCGGACCGGCGGGGGTTACGAGGCGTACCACAATCTCGGGCTCACCCGAATCGCCGCCACCGCCGCATGCGGACAACACGAGCGCGGCCATCCCGGCCACGGCGGCAAAGACCGTGGCCACGAACGCCGTGCTCCGGATGGGTGGGGGCATCCCGTAGAGCGTGCCCCAACGCGGCGCAACAGGTAAGGCGCGCCTTCACCTGATCCTCACGAATCCCTCAGAGATCGCCGTGCTGGTAGCGGGCCCAGAGCCATTCGGCGTGGCGCTCATGTTCGAATTCAAGGCCGAACCGGGCGAAGCCTTTGGCGAGGTTGGCCAGGTCCCGTTCCAGGAAGCGCCGAGCGTTGGGGTTGGATCGGGCATCCACCGCCTGAGGGAAGTCGATGACGACCGGCCGGTCCTTCCACACGAGGATGTTGAAGGCGCTGAGGTCGGCGTGAACGATGTGGTTCGCGAGGAAGGTCTCGACGTTCCAGAGGAGGCGCTCAAAAAGCTCTGGTGCGAGGTCCTGATCGACATCGGCGTGCTGGAGTTGCGGAGCGGCGCCGGCGCCGTTGCCCGCGTAACTCATAAGCACGGCGCCATCGGCCGCCGCGAACGGACGCGGGACATCGCAACGGGCCCGTTCGAGTTCGCAGAGCACCTCGAACTCATGGCCGATCCAGACGGCCTGGCGCATACCGGCGCCGACGCGCGTCTTTCCGAGGATGGCGCGGGTGTCCTGGCCACTGCCGAAGAAGCGGCCGGCCATGTAGGCGTCATCGTTGGCGAAGTTCCGGCGGTTGCGCTCGTGGTAGACCTTTGCGACCGCGAACTTCGCCCCAAGCGATGGGTGCGCTCGGCAGAGGTAGGCGGCGGCTTCTTTACCGCTTTTCAGGGTGCTGATGACGTCGGTGATGAGGCCTTCGTCGAAGAAGGGCTCGATGGCGGGAATTTCCGCCGTAGAAGCAGACATTGAGACTCCGGAAAGCGTGGACGCCGGGCACGGCGAAGCGCTGCGCGCCTCGGGGGCTGGTCACGGGATCCGGAGTGGATGGAGGTTAGCGGGCCAGCGGGAGGCGCAGAGATACGGCGAGAAGCACAGCGGTTGCGTTGGCCATATGGCACCCTCCCGTGGTGATGCCGTGAGTGTAGCACACGATTGGCGCGGCAAATGGGGACGCGAAAATCCCTGAATCGTGAATCTCACCTTACGCGCCGGGCTGCTACCGTTAGCTCTGATGCGAACGATTTTCGCCCTTGCATTACTCGCGGTGGTCCTCGCGTTCGGCTCGGCTATGGGTGGTGCGAAGGCCCAGGCCCCAGAGATCGATTGGCGCGGCTGTGGGGACATCGAATGCGGCACGGTTGATGTCCCGCTCGACTACGCCGAACCCGGCGGAGAAACCATCGAACTTGCGCTCATACGGATCGAGGCGCGCGAACCATCCCGCCGCATCGGCGTGCTGATGACGAACCCCGGCGGCGCGGGCGGCTCGGCCATCGAGTTCGCGATGATCTGGCCGGTGTTGCTGGATGGGGAGATTCGCGACCGGTTCGACATCGTGGCGTTCGATCCACGGGGCGTCGGTCAGAGCACGCCCGTGGTGTGCCACGACCGGCTCCAGGAACTCGTGGCGATCGACCCGGACCCGGATACTGACGCGGAATGGGAAGAGGCGAAGGACGTCTCGCGGCAGTTCGCGGAGGATTGCAGCGAGGTGGCCGGGGACCTGCTTCCGCACGTTGGCACGAGGAACGTGGCCCGAGACATGGACCTGATCCG
>CALFYR010000325.1 GCA_937954195.1 uncultured Dehalococcoidia bacterium | reverse complement strand
CCACCCGCCGCCAAAACGCCGCTATCTCCGCCTCCGCCGTGGGCTGAGCCGCCACCGCTGCCATACCTCAACAATCGGCAGCTGGGCGCACTCCCACCACACCCCTCGCACCCTCCACCCGCTTCCTTTGCTAGAATCCCCCGGCACATTCCAACCGGGAGTTCTCACCGTGGAAGTACCTCTCCTCCTGAACGATTTCCTGCGCCGCGCAGCGAAGCTCTACCCCAACAAGGAAGCCATCGTCGATGGCCCGAAGCGCTTCACCTACCGCGAGTACCAGGAACGCTGCAACCAGCTCGCGCACGCGCTCCTCTCCCTCGGCATCAAGAAGGGCGACCGGGTCTGCATCCTCAGCCCGAACAGCCACTACTTCCTGGAGAGCTACTACGGTGTCACCCAGATCGGCGCCATCCTCGTGCCGCTCAACTACCGCCTCGTCGCCTCAGACCACGAGTACATCATCAACCACGCCGGCGTGAAGGCCGTCCTCGTCGACTACGAGTACACGAAGGTCATGGACGAGATCCGCCCGAACCTCACCACCGTCGAACACTGGATCTCCGCCGATCCGCGCACCCCGGCCGAAACGCCCGCCGGCTGGACCGACTGGGACACACTCGTCGGCTCCCAGCCGAAGACCATGACACCCTTCGTGGAGCAGGACGAGAACGACGTCACCTCGATCAACTACACCTCCGGCACCACCGCCCGCCCCAAGGGCGTGATGCTCACCCACCGCAACGTCTACATCAACGCCTACAACTTCATCGCCCACCTGCGCATCCACCACGAAGACCGCGAACTCTGGACGCTTCCCATGTTCCACGCGAACGGCTGGGGCGGCCCCTTCGCGCTCACCGCCATGGGCGCCACGCACGTCGTCCTCCGCGCCGTCGTCGGCCAGGACATCTACCGCCTCATCCGCGACGAAAAGATCACCTTCGCCTGCATGGCCCCGGCGGTCCTCAGCACCATCCTCAACTTCCCGGACAAAGGCGAGTACGACATCCAGACCCGCCCGCGCTTCGTCGTCGCCGGCGCGCCGCCGCCAGCCGCCTTCATCGAACGCCTCGAGAAGGAACTCGGCTGGGAGTTCATCCAGATCTACGGCCTCACCGAAACCGCCCCGATCCTCACCGTCTCCGGCCCCGACTACCAGAACCCGGACGGTGCGGACTACCAGCGCCGTTCACGTGCCGGCGTCGAAGCCATCGGCGTCGATATCCAGGTGCTCGATGACGACGGCAATCCGGTCCCCATGGACGGTGAAACCATCGGCGAGGTCTGCGCGCGCTCGAACGTCGTCCTCAAGGGCTACTGGGAACAACCGGAAGAAACCGCCAAGGCCATCTACGGCGGCTACTTCCACAGCGGCGACCTCGGCGTCTGGGACGAATTCGGCAACGTGAACATCGTCGACCGCAAGAAGGACGTCATCATCTCCGGCGGCGAAAACATCTCCTCGCCGGAAGTCGAAGCGGCCCTCTACAAGCACCCGGCGGTGCTCGAATGCGCCGTCATCGGCGTCCCCAGCGAAAAGTGGGGCGAAACCCCGAAAGCCATCATCGTCCTCAAGGAGGGCATGACCGCCACCGAAGACGAGATCATCAAGTTCAGCCGCGAACACCTCGCCCACTTCCGCTGCCCAACCAGCGTCGACTTCGTCGAGAGCCTGCCGCGCACCGTCACCGGCAAACTCCAGAAGTTCATCATCCGCGAGCAATACTGGAAGGGCGTCGAACGCCGCGTGAACTAAATGGCCCATCACGTCTGCACGCCCGCGGGAACACGCGCAGGCAGCAAGCGGATTGTGACAAACCCCGACGGCCGCGCGAAAGCCATCCGGCGGTGCTCGCGAACATCGCCCCCTCTCCCGTCGCGGGAGAGGGGATCAAGGGGTGAGGGAATGTCCCGAGGACGCAACGCCGCGTGGCAGCTCCCGACCCCCGAACAACGCGAACTCCTCCGCGTCGTCCTCCTGGCCGACTTCCCCAACCGCAACGCCATCGCCACCCACCTCGACGAGATTCGTGTCCAACCCGATTTCGCCAGAAGTTCCGGCATCTACGAGTTCCGGCTTCCAACTCGGCTCGAACTTGAGCCGCAAGAGTGGCCGGTCTTCCTCTCCGGAGCCAGCACTACCGGTATCCAAGCGCTGGTGCTGCTTTTCGCCCGGGATGGCCGCGACTTCCAGATCGAGATCGCGCCCTTCGACGATGGGGCCTTCGGAAGAATCATCCCGGCCACAATCACAGAGCCGGAATCTGAGTCCTGATCGGGAGACCACGATGCCAACCCTCCTCTCCATGCGCCCCAACCTGCCGGTGCGCGATGTCCCCGCCGCCATCGCCTTCTACCGCGACACCCTCGGCTTCGAGGTCAAAGCCGAATTCCCGGACGGCTCCTTCGCGCTCCTCGAATCCGGCGGCGCCGAACTCGCCCTCGTCCGCCACGAATCGCCCCAGCCGCAGGGCGCCTACCTCTACGTCACCGGCGTCGAAGAACTTTTCGCCCGGTGCATCGACGCCGGGCACACCATCAGCTACCCGCTCACCCGCGAACCGTGGGGCCTGATCAACTTCGTCGTCCTCGATCCCGACGGCCACGCCATCGCCATTGGCGAACGGGTTGGGTGATACAATCCGGGCATGACCGTCAAGCAAACGCTCACCGCCGAACAGTTGGCCGAGCGCCTACGGGAAGATCCGGACTACGTTCTGAGCCGGGAAGACGCAGCGGAAATCGTCCGCAGGGCGTTCGGCTCCAGGCCCGACCTGCCACCTGGCGAGGTCGTCGTCCGCGAAATCCGCGACTCGCTCGGCGGCGTCCGCGAGCTGTGACAGAAGCCCTCTTCGACACCACATTCTTCATCGATTACCTCCGAGGCGACCTCGCTGCGCGCGAGGTGTGGACGAAGCTCGACGCGGGCGAAATCAAGGGCCACTTTTCGCCACTCAGTCTCACTGAACTCTGGG
>CALFYR010000324.1 GCA_937954195.1 uncultured Dehalococcoidia bacterium | reverse complement strand
CCGTTCCATCATCGAAAAGGCGGACCGCACCTCGGGCCGAAGCTGGTCACCCAGCGTGAGCAGCGCGAGCGGCCGCAGGCCGCTGATGGCCACACCCGGTTCGGGCAGCGCTGGCGCTTCCGCGAAGATGACGCCGCGCAGGCCCTGCGTGGCCGCCTGGTCGTACGCCCAGCGCAACTCTTCGCCGCCTTCGCACAGCGGCAGCACTGTTTCCGGCGCACCGAGCACGAAGTGCCGCTTCTCGCCGGCCAGCTCCAGCGTGGCTGCGCTCCAGCGCCGCTCCGAATTGAACGGCACGCTCCCCGTTTCGGTCGCCCCGTTCGAATCCGCCGCCAGCGCGTCCGCGAGCGCTTCCGCGGTCTTGCTCTCTTCCGCGCCGCCCGCCGCGAAAGCTCCCAGCCATGGCCGGTAGCCCTCGGCCCCGGGCATCCAGCGCGTCTCCGCGAGACTCATCTTGTTCGCTGTGATCGTGCCGGTCTTATCGAGGCAGATGACGTCGGTGTAGTTCAACGCCTCCACGGCGTTGATGTCCTGCACGATGGCGCCAGACCGCGAAACGCGCACCGCCCCAACCGCGAACGCGACCGTCATCCCGAGCAGCAGCCCCGTAGGCACCACGGTCGTCACCGTCGCGGTCGTCGCCTTCACGGCCTCGGCGAACCCGCGATCCTCGACGTTGTACTGGATCATCAGGAGCGCGGCGAGAACGCCTGTCGCCGTTAGCAGCACGCGAAGAATCCGGTTGAACCGGATCTGGAGCGGTGTCGAGCGCTTTACCAGGTTGCGTGCATCTGCCGTCAGCTGGACCGCGTACGCGTCGTTCCCAACGCGTTCCGCCGTGTAATAGCAATCGCCGGCGGTGCAGAAGCTCCCGCTGCGAAGCTCATCCCCCGGCGCGCGCTTCACCGAGTCCGATTCGCCGGTCAGGAGCGATTCATCGATCTCCGCCGATCGCGCCACGATCTTGCCGTCCGCAACCACCTGGTCGCCTTTCTTCAGGTGCAGGAGGTCGCCCTGCACCACCTCATCGGCGGGGATGTCCTTGTGGACGCCATCGCGGACCACGGTCGCCTTCGGCGCGGTCAGCGCCTTCAGTTCGCGCAGGGTGCGCGTCGCTTTCAGTTCCTGCAGCGTCGAAACCGCGACGTTCGCCATCACCACGAGGCCAACGAAAAAGCCGTCCTTGAATTCGCCCACAGCAAAGAGCGCGAGGATGAGCGCGGCGAGCACCACGTTAAAGAACGTCAGGACGTTCGCCCGGACGACATCGCCGTCGGTGCGGATTCGCGAAGAATCGGTGTTCGAGAGGCCGGCCGCCTGCCGTGCTACCGCGTCCGAGGTTGAAAGGCCCCCGGGGACGGGCGCCTCCAGCATCCCTGGCAGCGCGGTTTGTGCAGCAGATGTCACGCGTTAAAGCCTGAACTACGCGGGGATGGAATGAAAGAGGGATCGGTTAACCGCCGGCTAACACGGAGCGGCCAACATGCGCTTAGCGCACTGGGAACCCCCTCGTTTCGTGCGTTCCAATGGACGGCGCGGCTCATCCCTCCAGCCCGCCGTCCGTTTTCGTTGGCGACTAGCCGTTCATCCCGACGATCGAAAGCGTGATCAGCAGCGCGATGAATACGCCGCACATCAACGAAAGCCACCCGATGGTTTGCCACATGGTCCGGGTCTACTCCTCTGTGGTGTAAAACTGCCGCCGCGGAGTGGCGCGCGCCACATCCTACCGCGCGCCACGCACACGAGCGAAACTCTGCCAGATCGGTAAGATGTTGGCATGCAGCCCGCGAACTACCCGGTGGGCCAGTGAAGGCGGTCATCCTCGCGGCCGGGGACGGCGGCCGCCTCGGCGATCACACGGTCCGCACGCCCAAGCCGCTGGTGCAGCTCAACGGCCGCCCGCTCATCTCCTACACCCTCGATGCTCTGCGCGATGCCGGTATCTCGTCCGCAGTCGTTGTCCTCGGCTACAAAGCCGACCAGGTGCAAACGAAATTACGGCACGACCCCCACGGCCTGCGCCTTTCGTTCGCCCTGAACCCCCGCTACTACGGCGGCAGTTCGGTCTCGCTCCGCGCCGCCCGGCAGCACGTCGATGGTGAACCCTTCCTGCTCGTCATGTCCGACCACGTCCTCAGCCCGGGCATCATCAGCGCCCTCCTCGAAGCCCACCAGGACGGTGGCCCGTGCCTGCTCGCTGTCGACCGTTCCACCTGGCCCGCCGACTACGTCGATGAGGCCACGCGTGTGCAATACAACCCCGCCACCAGCGAAATCACGCGAATCGGCAAGCACCTGCCGGAATGGCACGCGCTCGATACCGGCGCCTTCCTGATGACTCCCGAGATCTGGGATGCCGTCGCCGGCGCCCCGCCAGATGGCGAACTGAGCCCCATCTGCTCCGTGTTGCTCGAACGCGGCCGCTTCTTCGCCGTCGATGCGACCGGCCACCCCTGGTACGACATCGATACCGGCGACGACCTCGACGCTGCCGGACGAATGCTCACGCTCGGCGGCGGACGGTGAGCTACGACGGCATCGTTTCGCGGTACCTCAACCGGCCGTTGAGCCGCCCGATGGCGCGCGCCATCAGTCCCACGCCCGTTACTCCGAATCACGTCACCACCTTCACCCTCCTGCTGGCCGTCGCCACCGGCGGCATGATCGCGGCCGGCTGGAACATCGCGGGCGGCATCCTCATCCAGGTCGTCAGCGTCGTCGATGGCGTGGATGGCGAACTCGCGCGGCTTAAAAACCTCGCCTCGCGATTCGGCGGCGTGTACGACGCCGTCAGCGACCGCTACGCGGACGCGGTCATGATCGCGGGTATGGCCGTCTTCGCCGTTCGCTTCGAAGACCACCCGCGCCCGGAGTTCGTCGGCATGCTGGCGCTCGGCGCCGCGCTCATCGTCAGCTATTCGCGCGCCCGAATTGAGGCCGACCTGCCCCAGGCCATGGAAGGCGGCAGCCTGGACTCCATCTTCGGGCTCGCAAGCCGCGACGTGCGCTCCCTCGTAGCGGCCATAGGCACCGTCGCCGGGCAGTGTTACTACACGCTCATCGTGCTCGCCGTGCTCTCCGGCGCGACCATCGCGTGGCGGCTCGCCTACCTCTGGTGGACTATTGGCAGGAAAACCCGACGAAACCCGTCATAAACTCGTCAGGCCCGCATGTATAAATCCGAACAGAATTCGTTGATTCGCTTATCACGCACAAGGTAGATTCACGCGCGAGTGGTTGCATGGGCAATCGAGAGGTGCGCGATGGCCGACCCCTTTGACGTCGTCTTCCTCGGTACCGGGAGTCCCCTGCCAAGCGCCGATCGCTGTGGCGCCGGCCACGTTGTCATCGCTGGCGCCGAACACGTTCTCGTTGACTGCGGTTGGGGGGCGGCACGCCGCATCCTCTCCGCCGGCGTCTCGCCTGGCGATATCAACACCGCCATCTTCACCCACATGCACACCGACCACATCACGGACTTCCCGGATTTCCTCTTTCTCCGGTGGACCGCCGGCGCCCGGCAGCCGCTCCAGGTGTACGGCCCCGATGGCACCAGGGACATGGTCGAAGGCTTCCTTCGTGCCATTAGTCGTGACATCGGTTTCAGGCTCACCCACCACGAAGGAAAACTCCACCCGGATGGCATCAAGGTGGAAGTCACCGAAGTCCCGGCAACCGTCGCGGCGAATCACGTCGCAACGGTCGGCGGTCTCCGCATCGAAAACTTCGAAGTAAACCACTTCCCCGTCGTCCCGGCGTTCGGGTACCGCCTGAGATACGATGGCCGTTCGGTCGTGATGTCCGGCGACACCACGTTCTGCGAATCGCTCCTCCACGCATCCGAAGGCGCCGACATGCTCGTCTGTGAAGCCCTCAACGTGCCAATGCTCGAAGAGCGGATCGTCGCGTTACGGGCCATGGGGCGCCAGCTCCAGGCATCCCTGTTCGAAGACATCCCCAGCTATCACCTGCCCACCGACCACGCGGCACAGCTCGCGAGTCAGGCCGGTGTCGGCAAGCTCGTCCTCGCCCATCTCATCCCGCCGGTGCCCAACCAGGGGCCCGAACTCGACCGGTTTGTCACTGGCATGAGCACTCTCTACCGTGGCGCCATACACGTAGCCCGGGATATGGAGCGCCTCCCGGTCGAAAAGAGGGCCAGTTGAGTCACGAAGAGATGTTCGTCGCCTCCCTGCGGAACCGTATCCGCGCTATGAATGTGCTCTGGGAGCGCGCCGTCAGCGACCTCACGCTCGAGCAGATGAACCACCACGAGCGCGAAGGCGTGCTGCCGATGGCCTTCAGTTTCAGCCACTACATCCGCGCGCAGGACCAGTCGATCAGCGTGCCCATCATGCGCGACACCCCGCTCTGGCTCTCTGGCGGCTGGGCCGCAAAGGTCGGCGTCTCCGTCGATGCTCTCGGCCGCGAAGAAACCGTCGAAGAAATGCAGCACCTCAAGTTCGCCGACATCGATGCCTGGCGCGAATACCAGTCGGCCGTAATCGCCCGGACGAACGCGGCGCTCGAATCGATCTCCGCCGACATGCTCGCTGAGGTCCTCTTGCCGCAGCTCCCGCCGAACATGCAGAACATCTTCTGCGCCATCGTCATCGGCCCCGGCGCTCCCCTCCGCAAGCTCGAAGTGCTCGAGTGCTTCGTCTACCAGCACGGCCTCCGCCACATGGGCGAAATCGAACACGGCCGCGCGCTCGTCGGCCTCCAGGGCATGACGAGCTAACGGGAGCCGCCGCCCTCCGTGGCCGCGGGGCGCCATGCGCCCAACGAAAACACGACCTCCACCAAGCACTCGCTGAACCCGCTACGAAGTCCGATATCCCACCACGACCGCCCACCCAACCGACAATCGAAAATC
>CALFYR010000323.1 GCA_937954195.1 uncultured Dehalococcoidia bacterium | reverse complement strand
AGCCCCGCCGATTCGCACGCTTCTGCGAAGTCTGCGTTCTCGGCAAGGAAGCCATACCCTGGGTGCACCGCATCGGCGCCACAGGCGCGCGCAACCTCGATGATCTTCTCGACGTTGAGGTAGCTCTCGCGCGCATTCGCGGGTCCGACGTAGTGGGCCTCATCGGCGTAACGGACATGCTGCGAGAGCCGGTCGACCTCGGAGTAAATAGCAACGGAGTGAATACCGAGGTCGCGAAGCCCACGCACAATGCGCAGGGCGATCTCTCCCCGGTTTGCCACAAGCACTTTGGAGAACATCTGCTATGCCTGTACTTCTCTAGCGAACATCGATGGCTGTTCAGCATACGGGGCCCCTCGCACTCATGCGAACGCTGGTTTCGCTTCACCGCGAGGATTACGCTGGACTGCGATGGACGAGCACACGCTTCGTGTCCTGGAGTACGAAAAGGTGCTCCAGCTCCTCGCCGCCGAGGCCGCATTCAGCCTCGGGCGTGAACGCGCGCTCGCCCTTCGCCCTGAGACCGACTACGCCCGGGCGTTCGAGCTTCAATCTGAGACGGCGGAAATGCGGATGCTCGACCAGATGGGTATCGACGTGCCGTTCGCAGGCTCCCGGGATATCCGCCAGCTCATCCACTCGGCCTCCATCGGCCAGGCGCTGGAACCCAACGAACTGCTTGAGGCAGCACAGACGCTGAAAACGGCGCGCAAGGCCCGGAACGTCATCGAGAAGCTTCGTGACAGGATTCCGCGGCTCGCGCATATCGCCGATGAGATCGGTGACTTCCGGTTCTTCACCGATGACGTTGACGAAGCGATCACCTCCAAGGGAACGGTCGCCGACTCGGCGAGCGAAGCGCTCGCGACCACGCGCCGTGAACTGCGCACGGCCGAGGGCCGCCTGGAACAGCGGGCCCAGGCCGCGCTCGCCGACGCAATCCGCAAAGGTGCGGCCCAGGAGGGCCTCCTGACCGAGCGGAACGGGCGCAAGGTCATCCCGGTGAAGGCCGACTACCGCGGCAGCGTCCAGGGGATCGTCCACGACGTCTCCTCAAGCGGAGCTACCCTCTTCATCGAGCCCATGGGCGTTGTGGACGCCGGTAACCAGGTCCGCGAGCTCCAGCTGGCCGAAGAGCGGGAGGTCCGTCGTGTCCTTCAACGGCTGAGCGCCAGCCTCGGTCAATCCTCCGGTGCCGCGACCGCCACGGTGGAGGCGCTCGGGCACCTGGACCTCATCAGCGCGAAGGTGCGCCTGGCAAGGAAGATGCGCGCATCGTTGCCGCCGGCTGGTGATGTCTCAACATGGTTTAAGGCGTCTGGCGCCACCAACATCGTCCGGGGCCGGCACCCGCTCCTGAAGGGCGATGTCGTCCCCACAGACATAGAAGTCGGCGGCGACTACGCCGGAGTTCTCATTACCGGTCCGAACACGGGCGGCAAAACCGTCGCTCTCAAGACGCTGGGACTGCTCACCCTCATGGCCCAGTCCGGCATGGGTGTGCCCTGCGACGACGGGAGCCGCCTCGTCTGCTACCGCCAGATCTTTGCCGATATCGGAGACGAGCAGTCGATCGAACAGTCGCTTTCGACCTTTTCGTC
>CALFYR010000322.1 GCA_937954195.1 uncultured Dehalococcoidia bacterium | reverse complement strand
GCGGAGTTCGTGCCGCTGGGCGGGCAGGCCACACCAATTGAACCCGATCCCGGCACCGACCGGGGGTGGCGGGTGGAGGAGGACTTCGTGGCCTCGGTGACGAATGGCGCGCCGGTGACGCTCACGAGCTTCCCGGACGGGGTGCGCTATATGCGTGTAATCGACGCAGCGTACGAGTCGTGGCAGGCGGGGACGCGGCGGGCGATCTGAACGCCTACCGGCGGGCGACGAGGGCGCTGGCGCCGAGGATGAGGGCGACGATGCCCGCAACGTGCAGCCAGGGGATGGGCGCGGTATGAGATGGGGTGTTCCCCAGATCTGGCGGGCCGGGCGGGGCCGGGCGGGTTTCGAAGAGCGCTGACGCAATCGCGAATCGGCTGCCGAAGGCCCCGAAGCCCGGCTGAATCACCCAGACCGACAGCACGCTTCCGGGTTCGCAAGAATCGGGCGGTATTTCGAGGTCGAACTGGAGGCGGCCCTCAGCATCCGCGGTCGCCGACTTGTCTTCGGGACTGCCGCCGTAAACCGGGTACGACCTATTGGGCTCGAACCCGGTACCCGTGATGGATGCGACGCCGCCACAAACGGCGCCGGGGACTACTTCCAACCGCAGTTCGCCACGGGGTTCGGCCAGCGTGCCGGTGAGAGTGAGCGCCACCCACTCCTCAGGCTCGCCAAGCGAGATGATGTCCGTCGCGGGGATGATGGGCGAAGCCCAGACAACCCACGGTGAGGATTCGGGATGAGGCGCGGCGCAAGGCGGCACGACGACCGTCGATTCGAATCGGCCGGGGTCGGATGGGCCTACAAACACCTGGGCCAGGCCGACGCCGCCGTACGAATTGGCGAGTACATAGGCGCCCTCGGCGAACCGCTCGCCATGGAACGTGACTGCCTCACCGCAGCGCACCTCGGACGGTGTTACCTGGAGATGTGGGCGATCAGGGTTGCTATCCGTGGCGAGTTCGGTGATCCGCAGCGCATCGGCATACGAGTACGCATCTGTGGGCGAGAGGCCGGGGGCATCGGCGATGTAGATCGTGCCTCCAAAGATCCGCAGTTCGCCTTCGCCGGTGAGCGACGCGATGACGTATTTGCCAGCGAGTTCATCGGGGGCAATTGAAGGGCAGGGCTCCGGGACGCCCCTTGGGACACGAAGGTACGCCGCTGCCTCGAGGAGTTCGCCGCCGGTCGTTCCGCGATGTCCACGCACTACCTCGAACCGGACTACATGATTCGCGCCGGAAACGCTGCTATCGGGAATCGGCGTGATTTCACGGACCCAACCTTCAAACACGACTGGCGCATACGTGAAGATGTGGTCGGGCCCGTATCCCGTGCATGCCCCCGCCTCATCCGCTTCCGAGCTGATAGCCCAAACCACCGCACCCATCAGCACGGTCACCACCGCAGCGATTCTGACCACAGGACGCACCTCCGCCGGTTGCTGCACGTAGGGTACGGGTGGCGTCAAGCGCTCGGAACTCGCAACCCGCAACTCGCAACTCGCAACTCCTTTACACTGGATCCTCACTCCAATTCGGCAGGTCACACCTCAATGCAACTCACGGATACCCTCACCAACACCCGGCGCGAGCTGTTGCCCGCGCTCGCCGACGATGGCGTGGTGCGGATGTATGTCTGTGGTGTGACGCCGTACTCCGAATCGCATGTTGGCCACGCGCTGCATGCGATCGTGTTCGATGTGCTGCGCCGGTACCTGGACTGGCGCGGCATCCCCGTAAAGCACGTCCAGAACTTTACCGACATCGACGACAAACTCACCGAGCGCTCGCAGCGGATGGGCATTTCGATGCTGGACCTGGCGGAACAGAACATCGCGACGTACCTCTCGCAGTTGAAGGCGATGAACGTGCAGCCGGCGCATGTGTATCCGCGGGTCACGGAGACGGTGCCGCAGATCATCAAGTTCATCGAGGGACTCATCGCCAACGGGTTCGCGTACGCGAGCGGCGGCGACGTGTACTACCGCGTACGCAAGTTCGACCGGTACGGCGCGCTTTCGAAACGGGATATCGACGACCTGTTGAGCGGGGCGCGCATCGACCCGACGGAGTTGAAGGACGACCCGTTGGACTTCGCGCTGTGGAAGGGCGCCAAACCCGGGGAACCAAGCTGGGAGAGCCCGTGGGGGCCCGGCAGGCCGGGCTGGCACATCGAATGCTCGGCGATGGCGCTGGAAAACCTCGGGCCACAGATCGATATCCACGGCGGGGGAGCGGACCTGATCTTCCCGCACCACACGAACGAGATCGCGCAGACCGAGGCGTACACCAACGACCCGCCGTTCGCGCGCATCTGGATGCACAACGCGCTGTTGCAGCTCAGCGGCGAGAAGATGTCCAAGTCGATCGGGAACCTGGTGACGATTGGCGAGGCGCTGGAGAAGTTCGGGCCGGACGCGCTGCGGCTGTTCGTGATCACGAGCCATTACCGTAGCCCGGCGAGCTATTCCGAGGATGCGCTCGAATCGGCGAAGGCGGGGGCCGACCGCCTGCGCAATTCGGCGTTCGTCACCGGCGGTTCGGCATCGGCAAGCATTGAAACCGAGACCATCAAGCAGCGGTTTATCGAGGCGATGGACGACGACCTGAACACGCCGCGCGCGCTCGCGGCCGTGTTCGACCTTTCGCGCGAAATCAACCGGGCGGCTGCCGCCGGGCAATCGGTGGGCGAGGCGCAGGGTGTGTTCCGCGAACTGTGCGACGTGCTCGGTCTCACGCTGGGCGCCGCCGGCAAGAAGTCGGCGGAGGCCGCGCCATTCATCGACCTGCTGGTTGGCCTTCGGAGCGAACTCCGGGCGGCGAAGCAGTGGCAGCTTGCCGACCAGGTGCGCGACGGCCTGAAGGGCCTCGGCGTGGAGCTGAAGGACAGCGCCGAGGGAACCACGTGGGAACTGGAATGAGCCGCGTGCCGACGCCTGAGCCAGTCATCCTGATGGAGCCGACCGGCGGCGTGACGTCGTTCCGGGTCACCGCGGCGATTTCGCCGGCCACGGGCGAGGTGATCGTGCACGGGCAAGACCAGGGTTCGGGTTCGGTGACCAACTTTTCGGCGGCGGAGTACGAGTGGTTCCTGACGATCCCGGCCGAGGAGAAGGACCGGCTGGTG
>CALFYR010000321.1 GCA_937954195.1 uncultured Dehalococcoidia bacterium | reverse complement strand
CATTTCTTCGTGCGATACTGGAGAGCACCTTTACAGCGTTCGGACGATGCCCATGGCCATCCAGGTCACTTTGCTTTCCCACTCCGAAGACCCGATGCGGTCGCTCTACATGGCCTACCGCACGTGCTATAGCCAGCTCACGCCCCGGCAGATCGTGAACCGCATCGAAGACGACCGGATTACCCGCGAGCAGATGCAGGAGTTCATCCAGGAACGCCTCAAGACGGGCCACGCCAGCCCGCTCGAACAGGTCTGGTTCGAATTCGGCATCTCCGGCGTGACCCGCGCCTTTAGCCACCAGTTTGTGCGCCACCGGGTGGGCATCTCGTTCGAACAGCAGAGCCAGCGCTACGTCACCTACAAAGACGGCGAGTTTCCCTACACCGTGCCCGAAACTGTGAAGAAGGCCGGCATGCAGGACAAGATGGACGAACTGTTCGACCGCGTTGGCGCGCTCTACGAAGAGATGGTCGCGGCAGGCGTGCCTGCCGAAGACGCCCGCTTCCTCCTCCCGAACGCGACCAACACGAACTTCAAGATCACGGTGAACTTCCAGAGCCTCCTGCACATCTGCGACCTTCGCCTCTGTACGCGCGCCCAGTGGGAGTTCCGCAAGGTAGCGGCGCTGATGCGCTCCGAGGTCATGAAGGTGGTGCCGGACCTCGGCCGCTTCCTCCAGCCCAAGTGCGGCGAACTCCGCCTCGGCTACTGCGACGAATCGGAGAAGGACTGGGCCGCCTGCCCTATCGGCCGGGTGCGCCCGCACAAGGAGATTCTGTTCCGCATCTACGAGTCCTATCGCAAGGGCGAACTCCAGCCCCTGCGTGAGCAGGACTGGCAGGTCATCGAAGAGGTCGCCGCCGAAGAGGCGCTCGCCGCTGGCGGCCAGTAACGCGTGCGCCGGCCCGCCCTGCCAGCTGGCCGCAAGCTCCCATGGGCTCTCGGGTTGCTGAGCGTTGTCCTGCTCGCCTCCGGACTACTGGCCGAGCATCGGACCTTTACGCTCCTGGGCGGGCTTGGCGCCGCCGCGACGTTCGTCGGGTTCATCCTGCCGCGCCTCATCCTTCCGTCGCAGGCCGAATCCGAACACGAATCGCCCGAGTCCAATCAGCAGTCCTGATGCCGCCGGTCGGTCATCGCTACTGTGCTGCGATGGATGTCACGGGCGCGGCCGCGGGCGTCTCTGCGTACGCCCCTTCGGGCACGCGTGCGCCTTCGGTCCGCGGGCCGGCCGTTTCCAGGCTCAGCACCGCGAACAGCACCAGCCCCAGAACACAGAGCAATGCGCCGATGACCACGAGACCGAGCCCGAAGTCCTGCGGGGCATGAACGCCCACGTGGTTGCGGCGTGCGAACGTCGTCATGCGTTCGAGGCTACGGATTTGGCGAGACGCTTCAATGCATGGCGGCAAAGTCCGCGTTGCATCTTCGTAAACTCGAACCATGACGAAAAGGCGTGGCGTTCATCGGGTAGTGACGCGGGCAGTAGCCGGAGAGCACGATGTCGCCATGACGAGCGTAGATACCTCCACATTTGTCGAAGCCGAGAAGCGCGAGCACGAACTCAATCACCGCCAGCGTGAAATCCTCGACCTCCTCATCAAGGGGAAGACGAACGGGGAAATTGCCGAGCAACTCGGGATGACGCTGGACGGGGCGAAGTGGAACGTCTCGGAGATCCTGACGAAGTTGGGGCTGGAGACGCGGGAGGAGGCGGCGGAGTACTGGCGCTGGCGGCGGGGCGGCGCGCGTCGATTGGGCGGCCGGTTGCGAAGTCTGTTCAGTCCAGTTGTAGGCAAATTGGTTCTCGGCAGCGCAGCGGCAGCGGCGGCGGCGATCGTGGTGTTCGCCGCATTCGGGCCCAACGAGGACGGGACTGCGGGCGCGCTTGAGCCGTTCTACCTGGAGGCGTCCTTCGCTGGTTTCGCCCGGGATGAACAGACCGGCGCCTCCAGCACCGGCACCCTGCGCTGGTGGTTCCAGGACCGGGATCGCCAGCGGGTCGAATACATCGACTCCGGCGTTCGGCCGACCGGACCGACGGACGTGACGCTAATCGCTGATGGGTCCGAGATGCTCGTCCTCATGGATTCGGACCCATCCAATCCGGGCGGATCACCTGGCTACCTACGGGTGCCTCTGCGTGAACTCCCGAATGGACCGCAATTTCGCCCGTGGCTTGTCCTCGGCGCCGTTGGCCCGCCATTGCTCCCCATGTCGGACATCAAGGACTTCGAGGCCCAGGCCGGGGTGAGTGGATCGGGGCTTGTGCCGCTGGGCGTCGAGACTGTTCTTGGGCGGCGGACACTGGTTCGTGAGCGCCTCCCCGTGGCTCCCGGGGCATTTCGAACGAAATTCTGGATAGATGAGGCCAACTTCTTCATCCTTCGTAGCGAGGCACACGAGGGCGACGAACTCCGGGTGACTATCGAGGTCACTGAACTTCGGCTCGACACCGCACACTCGCCCGATCTCTTCGCGCCCGATCACGGCGGGTATCGCGAAGTGACGCCCGCGGAT
>CALFYR010000320.1 GCA_937954195.1 uncultured Dehalococcoidia bacterium | reverse complement strand
CGATTGCGGATGCGGCGGCGCCGGACCAGGGGGTGGCGTGGTTCGCTCATATCGGGGGGTTTGTGTTTGGGATGATGACGGTGCTGGTGTTGTTTCGGGGGTTGGGGGAGCGGCGGCGGCCGCCGAGGTGGTGATCGAGTGCCCGGTGATCGAGTGCCCGGTGCCCGGTGCCGAGTTCCGAGTACCGAGTGGCCGGGGCCTGTGGCCCGGGGGAAGATGAGTGGTGGGGCTGATGTCACGCGCTTGCTTACGCGCGCGCCTCTGATTGGGATCCGGGGTGCTGCCAGGTGCCGTCGGGTGTGGTGACCAGTACACGCGCTTGCTTACGCGCGCGCCTCTGATTTGGGGATTAGTCCGGGCGGGAGCAGCCGAGGGGGGAGAGGAGCCAGGCGACGGCTTCTTCGCGGGTGCGGAAGACGGCGAACTGCTCACCTTCCGGGAGGCCGGCGGTGAGGATTGTCTGGCGGCTGACGCCGAAGATGACATCGAGGGTGGCAAGGACGGCGACCTTGAGGCGCTTTTCGGCCATAACACGGGCGGCGTGGACGAAGACCTCGAGCGGGACGGCGATGGTGCGGACGTCGCTGTAATCGATGAAGACGCGCGTGCCCGGCGGGAAGGGGATTTCCTCGGCTGGGATCCACTCCTCGACGGTGAGGTCGCCGGAACCTTTGACTTCGAGGTAGCCATCCCGCTGCGTAAGTTCGACGGCCATGTTCCTCCCGTGTCGGCGACAGCATAACGTCGCGATTTCGCTTAGTGGTCGGTCAGTTTCGCGAACCGTGGAAACGAAATAGGCCCCGGAGATTTCCGGGGCCCATTCGTGTTCGCGGAGTGCGGCGCTAGCGCTGGGATTCGATGCGTTCGTCGCTGATCCAGGCGCCGTGGAAGCCGTAGGGCACGCGCTGGGGGAGCGGGACGCGTGCGAGGGGCGCAGCTTCCATGTCCTGGGCATCGATGACGACGAATTCGCTGTTGCCGGTGTTGTGGTCGTAGACGTAGGTGACGACCCAGCCGTCGTCTTCGGCCTTTGCTTCGGGGGCGGGGACGAAGACGCCTTCGCCACCATAGCGGCCATCGCCGTGGTAGTGGACGCGGTTCTTCCCGGTGTGGAGGTCGTATTTGATGATGGCGTCGGCTTCGGGCATGCCATTGCCGGCGAAGCGGGCCGTGTAGCCATAGCGGGCGGCGTAGCCGACGAGGTTGTCGTTGACGCGCGGGAAGTCGGAAGTCTGGTCGTCGAGGCGCTCTTCTTTGACGGCGCCGGTATTGAGATTGAAGCGCCAGCGGTAGAGGGATTGTTCGGAATCGTCGCGGACGAGCTGGCGGTCTTCGGGGGTTGGGGCGACGGAGGAATCGAGCGAACCCATGTCGACGTTGGTCATTCGGCAGGCATCGAGGATGACTTCATCGCCCTGCTCGAAGGCGTTCAGGGTGTGGAAGACGTAGCAGGATGGTGCTTCGAACCAGCGGACCTGTGAGCCTTCGGCGTGGCGGGGGAGGATGCCGAAACGGGCGGGGAGGTCGCGCTTGAACTGGAGCGGGCTTTCGCCCTTCATGGCGGCCTGCATATCGAAGACGAGGGGAAGGTCCATGAAGATGCTGTAGTGCTCGCTGACGGCGAAGTCGTGCATCATGACGCCGTGGGGGAGGTCGATGGGGGTGGTCATGGTGATTTCGCCCTGGGGGTTGACCACGGAGTACTGGAGATAGGGGACCTGGGCGCCGCCCTTGGCCATATCGAAGCCCATCATGTTGTAGCCGAAGAAGAGCATTTCGCCGGTCTTTTCATCGACCTTGGGGTGGGCGGTGAAGGCGTGCATGAGCTTGCCGTTGTAGTTGTAGGTACCGACGGTTTCGAGGCCGGGGAGCTTGATGTGGTGGGGGTCGCCGGCTTCCCAGAGGGTGAAGAGGCGGCCATCGTGCCAGACGAGGGCGGTGTTGCCGGTGTTGCCGCGGCTGGGGCCGTTGGGGTTTTCGAAATCGGGCTTGCCGAGGCCGCTATCCCAGAGGGCTTTGCCGGCGGCTTTTTCGCGCTGGTAGGCGGAGGTTTCGACGTAGCGGTTGCGGTAGGTGACTTTGCCGTTTTTGACGCGGACGCCGTGGAGCATGCCATCGCCGCCGAACCAGTGGTAGTTCTTGATGACATCGAACTGGGGGTTGGGCCCGGTGCGGACGAACATGCCTTCGAGGCCGGCGGGGATTTCGCCGATGACGGGGAGGTCGCCGGAGGTGACCTCTTCGCGGACGGGTGCGAAGTTTCCTTCGAGGAAGGGCGAGACGACTTTCTCTTCAGCGAGGACCATGGCGACCTATCTCCAAATTTGACTAGGCGGGTAGTAGAGCACATTTGGGTGAGGGATGGAAGGGAGGGCGCTGGGCGCTGGGCGCTGGGCGCTGGGCGCTGGGCGCTGGGCGCTGGGCGGGTTGTAGCAGACCGCTTCCTGCGTGCGCGGTTCCCCTTGCGGGTGTGGGGCTGCCGTGCTGGGGGTGGTTGGGGTGCGGGTGTACGCGCTTGCTGACGCGCGCGCCTCTGATATGCCGAGGTGGCTTTGCTGACGCGCGCGCCTCTGATGGTCAGGTTTCGCGGGTGGCAGCGAAGGCGGAATCGAAGAGGGCGGTGGCTTCGACGAGGAGGCCGGGGGCGCAGGCGAGGACGTAGCCATCTTGCC
>CALFYR010000319.1 GCA_937954195.1 uncultured Dehalococcoidia bacterium | reverse complement strand
GTGACTTCGTGGACGAGGTGCAGGTCGATGAAGATGAGCGAGGGGTTGCCCTGCTGCTCATGAACGACGTGCGCGTCCCAAACCTTTTCAATGATGGTGCGTGGCTTCGACATGGATTAGAGTGCCTCACAAACTGCCTGGCCCACCTGCTCGGTAGTGAGCGGCGTGCCGGCGGGTTTCAGATCCGCGGTGACTTTGCCTGCGTTCAACACCGCTTCGACAGCGTTGTTGACGGCGGCGGCTTCCTTGGTGAGCCCGAAGCTGTATTCGAGCATGGCGGCGACAGAGCCGATGGCTCCGAGAGGATTGGCTTTGTTCTGGCCCGCGATATCGGGGGCCGAGCCGTGGACGGGTTCGTAGAGGCCGACCCAAGCGCCGTTGGGCTTGCGGTCGCCGATGGAGGCCGAAGGCAGCATGCCGATAGAGCCGGCGAGCACCGCGCCTTCATCGCTCAGGATGTCGCCGAACATGTTCTCCATCACGAGCACGTCGAAGCGCTTGGGGTTGAGCACAAGCTGCATGGCGCAGTTGTCCACCAGCAGGTGATCGAGCGTGACATCGGGGAATTCGGCGGCCACTTCGGTGACCACTTTGCGCCAGAGCTGCGAGGTTTCGAGCACGTTCGACTTGTCGACGCTGGTGAGCTTTTTGCGGCGCTGGCGGGCGAGATTGAAGGCCATGCGGCAGACGCGGGCGATTTCGGCGCGCGTGTAGGTCATGGTGTTGGTGCCGCGCTCCTCGTCGCCGGAGCCTTCGATGCCGCGGGGCGTGCCGTAGTAGATGCCGCCGTTCAGTTCGCGGACGATGATGAGGTCAGTGCCTTCGATCAAGTGGTTCTTGAGAGGCGAGGAATCCATCAGCGCCTTATAGGTGCGCACGGGCCGCAGGTTGGCGTACACGCCCAGGGTCTTGCGAATGCCAAGCAGTCCTTTTTCGGGGCGCTTCTCAGGAGGCACATTATCGAATTCAGGCAGACCGACCGCACCCATGAGGGTGGCGTCGGCTTCGACGGCGAGCCTGGCCGTTTCGTCCGGGAACGGGGTGCCCGTCTTGTGGATGGCGATGCCGCCGAGGAGGGCTTCCTTGAGGATGACCGTGTGCTGGAACTTGCGGCACACGGCTTCGAGGACGCGCACGGCTTCGCGCGTGACTTCGATTCCGATCCCGTCGCCGGGCAGGGTGAGAACGTTAAATTGCATGGATTCCTTGTTTCCAGTAAAGGTGGATGAGGGGCACTCGCTTCTAGTCGGCGGCGGCGTGCGCGAACCGCTCCACGTGCATGCGGATGAGGTTGGCGATCTCGTCGTTGGTGACGCCTTTCTTGCGGTCAGCGAGTTCGGTGAACTTCTGGTAGATGATGTTGACCTCGGGCCCGTCGAGTTCGAAGCCGAGGTCTTCGCAGCGCTGCTTGAGGGCGTGGCGTCCGCTGTGCTTGCCGAGGACCAGCTTCGATTGCGGTACGCCCACCGACTTGGGGTCGATGATTTCGTAAGTGGTACGCTCCTTCAGGTAGCCGTCCTGATGGATGCCGGCCTCGTGGGCGAAGGCGTTTTCGCCGACGATGGCTTTGTTCGGTTGCGGTCCAAAGGTGATGGTGGATGTCAGCAGTTGGCTGCAACCGTAGATGTGCTCGGCGACGATGCCCGTGTGGTAGGGCAGGCGGTCATTGCGCACCTTCATCGCCATTACAACTTCCTCGAGCGAGCAGTTTCCTGCTCTCTCACCGATGCCATTGATGGTGCATTCGATTTGGCGCGCGCCGGCTTCGACGGCGGCAATCGAGTTGGCAACGGCGAGGCCCAGATCGTCATGGCAGTGGACGCTGACGATAGCCTTGTCGCCGAGCGCCTTGACCATGCGGCCGATCAATTCCGCGTACTCGGAGGGCACCGAGAAACCGACCGTGTCGGGCAGGTTGACGGTGCGCGCTCCGGCCTCCACCACGGCACGGCTGACTTCTTCGAGGTAGTCCCAATCCGTGCGCGTGGCGTCTTCCGCGGAAAACTCTACGTCGTCAGCGTAACGCCGGGCCAGTTCGACCGCGGCGGCCGCTTCCTCAAGAACCTGTTGGCGGGATTTCTTCAACTTGTACTTGAGATGAATATCGCTGGTTGCGATGAAAGTATGGATGCGTGGACGTTTGGCGTGTTCCAGAGCCCGGGCGGCACGTTCGATATCCAGGGTGTTGGCGCGCGCCAAGGCCGCCACCTGCACCCAATGGAATTCGCGGCTGACCGCGTCCACGGCTTCGAAGTCGCCTTCGGAAGCAATGGGGAACCCGGCTTCAAGGGTATCTACGCCGAGTTCGGTGAGCTTGTGCGCGAGGCGCATTTTCTCACCAACGGTCATGCTGCAACCTGGGGATTGCTCCCCGTCGCGCAAAGTAGTGTCGAAGATGTATACGCGAGTGCTTTGCGACATCATGGTCTCCGTTCGCTAGGCTCAAATCGGCTCCCGAGGGTAGCTGGCCAGTTACTCCAGTCCAAGGGAGGGGTATTAAGGATTATGACGCAGGGGGTGCGGATTTAGCAAATTTATAATTTTCCGTGTATGTATTTGGCTTGGGTATGGGATAAGTGTTGTTTATAGCGGGCTGGGGTGTGATGGTTTTCGAGATAGGGTTGATGGATGAAAAGTGATGAAAAGTGATGAACTCGGATTGGATGGCCGCTTCGCGGAGGGTTGGCTTCGTTTTGTATGTTCGTGCTGCACATGGTTGAACCTGCCGAAAGTGATGAAAAGTGATGAATGGCGGCTGGGCTGCCTTGGCGCTCTCCGGATGGCGAAAGCTGCCCGGCCGACTCAAAGCATACCATGCGGGTTGCGTGCCGGAGCTGTATGTGGTTGATAAATATATGATTGAACCGTGTGACTCCGTCGAGATCCGTGAGTTGCCGCCAACCCAAAGCTGCACCCAGGGCCCGTTTCACCTCGATCCAGCGGGTCGGTTGCAGCCGGCCCGCCAGCCGCGTCAAGCTTTCCCGCAATCCCTCCGCTTCGCCCAACAAGACTTCGCTGGCGATGTCACGAATCGTAGTCGTGATCTCCGCCGCGATGAACTTGTTGAGGTAGGAATGCCGGACGCCGTCCATCCGGTTCGCGCAGGTCGGCCCACCAGATCTCGAATTGCCTCATTCCTTCCAATCTTCTGGCGAGTCCCAAACTTCAGCGCCCGCCGCTGAATCCGGCTGCAAGCGGTAGCCCTCCCTCATCCGCTCCGTCTCGTGCTGGAAGAGAGCGTC
>CALFYR010000318.1 GCA_937954195.1 uncultured Dehalococcoidia bacterium | reverse complement strand
TGTGACAGCCGTCCCCATGCGGTAAACCGCCTGGCGGTACTTGGGCTCCCGGTGTTTGGGACAATAGGCGGGAGGTCTGCCGCGAACGGTTGAAGGGCGCGGGATGGCGCGACCGCACCAACGGCAGTTAGGGTTGGTGAAGATGAAGCCGGGGAGTCCGTGGCGTCGTGCCATGGTTAGAGGTCTCCGAGGGTGAGGGTTTGGGTCATGGCGGCGTGGGTGCCGGGGGCCTGACGGTAGGTGAAGTCGATCTCGATGACGCGATAGGTGTGCTCGTCGAGGGCGAGCGGGGCGCTGGTGAGGGTGATGGGGTCGAAGAGCTCCTGTCCGACGTTGGCGGGGATGGTGATGCGAGCTCGCGGGGTGAGGACGCGGACGCGGCGGAGCGCGGCCGCGGCTGCCTCCTCGGCGAGCTCGTCGGTGGTGGTGCTCAGCTGGCGCAAGCTGAGGAAGCGGGGGCCTACGGTGTTGGCTTCGTGCTCATCGAAGGCGTCGGCGTAGCGGTCCGGGCCTTGGATGCGAAACCAGTTGGGGGCGGCGGCTTCTACCTTGCTGGCCTCGACCACCGGGTGCGCGATCCCGTAGTCGTACACAGTGGCTTGGTCGTCGGCGAAGCTGAGGGCGAGGAACTGGCCGTTGGTCGCGCGGACGTAGTCGGCGGTCGGCTCGAGCAGGCGGCGTAAGACGCTGCCTCCTGATTCTCCCGCGGCGATGGCGAATGCCGGCTGCTCGTTGGTCCAGGCGTCGGACGGCGCCCATTCGCTGGTGAGCAGGCCGACCGTGAGGCCTGCGCGTCCAGCGATGTAGGTGAAGATGGCTCCTCGAGTCGTGCCGGAGGGGGCGGTCCATGCCTGCGGGCTGCGCCATTGGTCGAGGGTTTCCCATGGGCCGATGGCGTCGATGGTGATGGTCAGCTGGCCGGCTGCGACGCTGGTGGCGACGCGGTCGATGGCGAGGGTGAGGGAGAGGCCGAACTGCTCGGCTCCGCCGGTGCCGGAGCGGTAGCCGTGGCGGATGCGGATGCCGCTGCCGGGGGCGAGGGCGGTGAGGCCGAGACCTGCGGCGATGGTGACGGTGATGCGGGCCTTGCAGCTGGTGGGTGTCATCTTCCAGCTGCACGCGCTGACGTGGGCGGAAAGGTCGACGTCGTCATCGATGGGGGCGGAGTCCATGCGGGAGAGGGTGGCGACGTAGGTGGCGAAGCTGCCGTAGCTGATACTGGCTCCGTGGGCTCCTGAGAAGGGCAAGGGGGCGGGTTCCCGCCATCCGAATAGTCCTGTGGCGTCGGTGCCGTGGGTGAGGAATATGCGCCCGCTGAAGGCGACGTCGGCGGTCTGGGTGGCGGTGAAGGTGGCGAAGGGGCGGTTCTCGATGTTTTCGAGGTGGGGGTTGGCGTAGGTGAGGGTGCTGGCGGGGTCGGCTTGGAGGATGAGGGTGGGGCCGAACCATGAGTTGGATGGGAGGGCACCGTCACCCATGGCGTAGGCGGCGACGGTGGGGCGGAGGGTGGTGGCGGCTTCTCCGGTGACGGTGAGGACGAACGCGCCGACCTGCCAGATGGCGGCGAGGCCGTTGATGGAATCCCAATCGGCGGTCTTAGTCCAGGTGGTGCCGGAGCCGGCCCATGTGCCCGATGTACGCCTAAGGCGTTTCAGGGTGTTGGAGTTGTCGAGGACGTAGAAGGCTCCGAGGTTGCCGTTGGAATCGCGGGCGGCGAGGGCGACGGCGGTGATGGGCGAGGCCTCGGTGACGATGGTGGCGGCGCTGGACCAGCTGGCCCCGTCGTCGGTCGAGTGGTAGCGGACGAGGTCGGTGCCTTCTCCGGTGATGATGGTGAGCTCGCCGTTGCCGAAGGCGATGGCGACGGGGTCTCCGGGGTCGGGGCTTGTGCTGATGGTGTTCCAGCTGCCGAAGTCCAGGCGGACATCGAGGTTGCCGTTGCGGTTAGCAACCTGCACGAACGTCGGGGTATCGGTGAACGTGGCGTCGTGGGGGTATTCGGTCTCGGCGGCTTCGACGTCGGGTGTGAGGCGGAGGGTGGGGAGGTTGTAGCGTTCGGGGGTCAGTGTGACTTCGAGCGCTGGGAGGCGGCGTAGGCCTTGCTGGTGGCTGGCGAGGGAGGAGGGCAGTTCGAGCATAGCCCGACCTACCGAAGCAGAACGTTTGTTCTGCCACAACCGCCCTCCGTCACGCCGTCAACGGTTGTCGAACCTGCTTACTTCTGGCGGTCACGCGGGGGGTACAGGGGGAAGCGGAAGAGGTGGGGGCGGCCGAGGCGGTCGTTCGCGAGGATGGCCTGGTTTTCGTTGAACTCCATGCGGAGTTCGGTGACGAGGCGGGCGAGGGGGTGGGCCTGTTCGAAGGTGATGTCCTGGAACTTGAGCCGGATGAGGCACCCGCCGAACGGTTCGCGTTCGACGCCGACGACGCGGGCGGCGACTTCGATCACGCCGCTGGCGCTCTCGAGCACGAGGGTGAGTTGGGAGCGGCGCATCTCGACGGGGACGACCTGGACGATGACGGCGGCGCCGGTGAGCGAGAGGTCGGAGACGGTCGCATCGACCTCGCCGCCATCCCAGGCGATGGCGCAGGGAAGGCTGGCGGGATAGCGCGGTGCAACCCTGCGGCTCGAACCGGGGTTGTGAGATGTCTCCATACCTATGAATTTCGGCAGAAATGCCCGGGGATGTAGGCCCGGGATGGCGGGGAGGTGTCGCCTTTACCTGCCGCCGGCGGCGGTGGCGTCGCCGATTTCGATGCTGGCGACGCGGGCGGCGCGATCTTCGACGACCGCACGGGAACGGCCGAACATCTGCAGGAGGACGACGAGCGCGACGACGAAGCAGCCGAGCAAGACGATCGTCTGCTGGATGCCGATGTGGTCGGCGAGGATGCCGATAGGCAGGGCGGCGAGGCCAAACATGCTCCAGCTGAGCATGGAGATGGACTGGACGCGGCCGTGGTAGGCGCTATCGGTGCTGGACATGGTGAGCGAGTTGTTGAGGCTCTGGAAACCGCTGGCGAGTCCACCGACGGCGACCATTGCGGCCATGCCGACCCAGAAGCTCGGGGCGATGCCAAGGAGGACGAGCGAGCCTCCGAAGGTCATGGCGAGGAGGGGCTGGGCGAACCAGGCACGGCGGGATTCGGCGAAGGCGGCGACCATGACGGTGGCGGCGACCGCGCCCACCGCACCGGCGGATTGGAGCAGACCGAGGCGGAACGAGCCCACGTTGTAGACA
>CALFYR010000317.1 GCA_937954195.1 uncultured Dehalococcoidia bacterium | reverse complement strand
GTCATCGTGCCGTGGCGGAAGGCGACGGCGAAGGGCTCTCCCTGGGGCCACTTTTCGGTGGCGGGGCCGGGGATGCGGGGGAGGAGGTCGCGGATGGTGGATTTCATATGCCCGAAAGGAGTCACTTGCCGGTCTTCGGCGGGAGTGTTGCCACGAACTGCCTGCAGCGCTCGAGCCAGAAGCGAAGCTGGGCTTCGGTCCTGATGCCGGGCGCATCGACGAACACATAGCCCTTCATGGGCTTCCCGGTGAAGTCCATCGGGCGCACGTGCTTGCGACCGAGCGAATCCGCGTGGCTCGCCTGCCCGACGCGGGCCATGAGCGACGAGTCCAGGATGCCCGCGAACATGTGCCCGTGGCGCAGGAAGGCGATTCCACCGAACATCTTCCGCTCGGTGATGGCGCGGTCGCCGGCGAGGGCGTCGCGGATGCGCTGGGCGAGGTGCTCGTTGTATGCCATGCAAGTGCCCTGGCGCTAACGATCTGGTCGGGCGACCGGCCACGATGCCAATGCGGCAGCGGCCATCATCATTTCCCGTGCGCGCTGCTGCGGCCCACGCCCTTTCCCGGCCCGCTCGAACGCGGTGTCATGCCGCCTTTTCATTGGGCATCTCCCAACCGGGAAACACCAGCACACCGGGATGGCACTTGAGGGCTTGCGCCAAGACCTTGGCACGCTCGACGCCGAGACGTAAGCGCCCGTTTTCAATGGCAGAGATAGTGGCCTGGGGAATGCCGGAAGCCTTAGCCAGTTGGTTCTGGCTCAGTTCCTGAAGCTCGCGAAGAATGCGAACCGATTCGCCAACGGTTACCGTGGCGCGCTTTTTGGCAGGGCGAAAGTCTTTCATCATGGCCTCCGATAATCGTGGGCGGTAACTGATGCCACCTGAAACAGAAGGTCCTCAGCCACTACCCGGTAAATGACGCGCCATTGGTCCCCAAGCCGAGATGAGCGGAAGCCTTTCCACTCGCCGGAAAGTGCCTCCAAAACGTAACCAGCATTCTGCACCTGGCGGGCGCTTGCGAAGTCGGGTGGAACGACGAGTTAGGCATCAAATAGCTGTCCGTTCCGCGCCAGACTTCGACTCGTCCCGCAAGAGCGATCAGTTGCTGTCGACGCTGGTGCTTTCACGCCACAACAATCTTAGCGAATCATCCTTCATGTGCCACAGATTCGGCCGGATGCCCCGATCGCCACCCGGTGCGATCGTCGAGGCGAGCATGAAGGCAGACCGGCCGTCTACGGCTACGGCATGCGGCAACCAGGGATTGTCAAAGGACTTGATGACGGTCCTGGTACTTCCCCTTATGACTTCAAAGCGTCGCTTTCCCCAGTAGGCTATCCAGAGGGAACCATCGGCATGGTCCGCATCGAACACGCGGTTGCCCATGAAAGGAGGCTCCGTGGTCAATTCCTGAAGCAACCCCGACCAGCTTTCCAGGACGGTGCCGTCGTGCGTTGTCAGCCACGCCTCCGATTCGCCTCGAATTAGCAAGGAGCCATCATGTGTTTGCTTCAGACCATAGACATGTTCGGGCCATTCCTTCCATATCGTCGCGGAGCCGTCTCTGTTTAGGACGTACAGGTTGGGATAGCGCGCGAAGAGGAAGCGCCCGTCGCCCAGCGCCGCGAACCCGCCCTCACCAAATCGATGGGCGTCATCAAACCAGGAGATGAGTACTTCGGGCGCGGCACCGACCGCAGCAGTCAAAAGTCGAACTTTGTTCGTCTGCCTTGCCTGATCAAAATATCGCTCTACGAGGTAGACCTTGCCATCCGGAGCAGGTGCCATCATCCAGTCACTTGCTGGAAACGCAGATGTCAGCCAGGGACGTACGCCCGATTCCTCGTCCCAGGTCATCACACAGGCATGATGGTCGGGATCTTCAACGGGACAGACGTACGACCACAACAACCTGCCATCGATCACAACCATACTTCCCGTCGGATGCGCGAACGCAGGATAAGCAACAAAAAGGAAGAGAAGGATGGCTGATGCGCGTTTCATATTGCTCCCGAGCACTACGCCTACACGGTGCGACCAGTATCCCGGTCGGCTGCGTTGACGGCGTTTGAGGTCGCATGTTGCAGCAGCGTGAGCGAGATCAGGCATATCTTCGACTGGGTACCTAAGCCGAGGCCGAGCAGTGAGGCCTAACGAATGAAAGGGACTTCCCCTGCCCGCGAGGGCACCTGGTGCCAGGACTGAGTTTCCACACGCAATCTTTCAGGAGGGGAAGTCATGGGCAAGGTTACTACCGTGGGGATCGACCTCGCAAAGAACGAATTCAGCGTGCATGCCATCGACGAGGCGGGTGCGGTGCTCTTCAGGAAATCGGT
>CALFYR010000316.1 GCA_937954195.1 uncultured Dehalococcoidia bacterium | reverse complement strand
GCCCTTTTCGATGATTCGGAGGCTGGCGACACCGGCTTCCCGGAGGCGCGCGCCGAGCAGCAGGCCGGCAAAGCCGCCGCCGATGATGGCGACTTCCACTTCGTCGGTCAGGGGTTCGCGTTCGAACGGCTTCGCGTACGGGTCTTCGGCGTAGCGCGCGAATTCGCCCGCGATCTGGATGTACTGGTTGTTGCCATCGGCCCGGAGGCGCTTTTCGCGCTCTTCCTGGTACTTCTTGCGCAGGGCATCGGGATCGAAGGCTGGCTCGATTGTCGGCGATTGTGCCACGTGGGCCTCCCGGGGTTTTGACAGTGTGCCGGGATTCTACCGGCCGCGCGGCCAGCTTGCGAACCACGTTCGGGTTGTGGCTGTTGGCTCCCTTACGAGAGGCCCTGCTGGGCGAGGAAGTCGAGGATGTCCTGGATGGTGCGGATGTTCTCGGCATCCTCATCGCGGATCTCGAATTCGGCGTCGCTCGCGAACTCTTCTTCAATTGCGATGGTCAGGTCGACGATATCGAGGGAGTCGGCGCGCAGGTCGTCGACGAGGCTCGCCTCGGGGGTGACTTCGTCCGGGCTGACTTTGAGCTGCTTCACGACGACGTCCTTTACGCGCTCGAAAACGGTTGCCATGTGGGTGGTTCTCCTTCAGGACACAGATGGGGACGGCGTCCTGCAGGGCAGGAGCGGGTATCCAGTGTTAAACGGCGTTCAGGCTACTTTACCCGGCGTACTTGCGGAAGATCACCGAGCCGTTCTGCCCGCCGAACCCGAATCCGTTCGCGGCGGCGGCGTTGACGGTCATCTTGCGGGCCTTGAGCGGCACGTAATCGAGGTCGCATTCCGGGTCCGGTTCTTCGAGGTTGATGGTGGGCGGCACGATATCGTGGTAGACGGCCATGGTGGCCGCGAGCGCGCCAACCGCGCCGGCGCCACCCAGCAGGTGGCCGACCATGGACTTCGGCGAGCTGATGGCGAGCCGCCCCGCCGCTTCTCCGAAGGCGGCCTTGATGGCGCGGGTTTCGGAGACGTCGTTCAACGGCGTACCCGTCCCGTGGGCGGCGATGTAGTCGATATCGGACGCCTGCATCCCGGAGGCGCGAAGGGCCTCCTCCATGGCATCCGCCGCGCCGGAGCCGTCTTCGAGCGGGGCGGTGATGTGGAAGGCGTCGCAGCTGAGACCGCCACCGGCGAGTTCGGCGTAGACGCGGGCGCCGCGTGCCTTCGCCCGTTCTTCGGATTCGATCACCATGACGACCGCGCCCTCGCCGAAGACGAAACCGTCGCGGTCCTTGTCGAATGGACGGCTGGCGCGAGTGGGCTCGTCGTTGCGGCGGCTGAGGGCCTTCATGTTCGCGAGGGCAGCGATGGGCAGCGGGTGGAGGGCGGCTTCGGTCCCGCCGGCGAGCACGACATCGCAGCGGCCGGAGTCGATGAGCTGCTTCGCCTCCATGTAGGAGTAGAGGCCGCTCGCGCAGGCGGCGACGCTGGCGAGCGCCGGGCCGCGGAGGCCCAGGTGCATCGAGACCTGGCAGGCGCCCATGTTCGGCGCCATAACCGGCACGTAGAACGGACTGACGCGGGCAGGGCCGCGCTCCGTGAGGACGAGCACTTCCTCCATGGTGTCGATGGCGCCGCCCGAGCCCGTGGCGATAGCCGAAGCGGCCCGCCGGCGTTCGTCGTCGCGCAGCTCAAGCCTGGCGTCATCGGCGGCGAGCTGGGCCGCGGCCACCGCGAACTGCGCGAAGCGCGACATACGCCGGGCGCCCTTCGAATCCATGTAGTGGCCGGGTTCGAAGTCCTTCACCTCGGCGGCGATTTTCACCGGCATGTCGGTGGTATCGAACCGGGTGATATGGCCGGCGCCGGACACGCCGGCAACGAGGTTGTTCCAGAAGTCGTGGGCGGTCAGTCCGATGGGCGTGATGGCGCCCACGCCGGTTACCAGTGCTCGGGTCACGCAATGCTCCGCAGGGTTAGTTGGCCTTTTGGAAAATCAGGCACGAGTTGTGTCCACCCAATCCTACCGAGGTGGTCATTGCCACGTTAACGGGCATCGACCGGGCGACGTTCGGCACGTAGTCGAGGTCGCACTCGGGGTCGGGAGTGGTGTAGTTGATGGTCGGTGCGACCTTTTGGTCGCGAATGGCCATGACACAGGCGAGGGCTTCGACGGAGCCGCTGGCGCCCATGCAATGGCCCGTGATGGGCTTTACGGACGAGATGGCCGCGTTGTAGGCCGCCTTCCCCATGATCTCCTTGAACACGAGCGTTTCCACGCGGTCGTTGAGCGGCGTGCCGCTGCCGTGCGGGTTGATGTAGTTGATGGTGGCCGGATCGATGCCTGCCTTGCGAACGGCGTTGTTGACGGCGCGCTTGAGCCCGCGGCCCGTCTCGTGCAGAGCGATCATGTCGTAGGCGTCGTTCGAGGTGCCGTAGCCGATGATCTCGCAGTAGATCTTCGCGCCGCGGGCTTTGGCCTGTTCGTACTCTTCGAGGATCATCGAGCACGCGCCCTCACCGGCGATGAAGCCATCGCGGTTGAGGTCGAAGGGCTTGAGGGCCTTCGTCGGGTTCTCGTTATCCCCGGCGAGGGCGCGCATCGAACACCAGGTGGCGTGGTAGATGGGCAGGAGGACGGCTTCGGCGCTGCCGGAGATGACCGTATCGGCATCGCCGCGGCGGATGGTCTCGAAGGCTTCGCCGATGCTGCTCGCGCCGGTTGCGCAGGCGCTCACGGGCGCGAAATTCGGCCCGCGCGCGCCAGTATGGATGGCGATGTGGCCGCTGGCGGCATCGGGGATGAAGTTCGCGACGAGGAAAGGCGTGACGCGGCGCGGGCCTTTCTCTTCGAGGATGCGCTGGTGCTCGAGGATCATGTCCGTGCCGCCAGCGCCGGAGCCGAAGATGACGCCGACCATGTCGGAGTTCTCTTCGGTTACCTCGAATCCGCTATCCGCGAGCGCTTCGATGGCCGCGCTCATCGCGAAGGTGACGCTGCGGTTCATGTAGCGCTGCTGCTTGGCATCAACGCGATCGCCGAGGTCGAAATCCTTCACCTCGGCCTGGATGCGGACGGGGTAGGGTTCGGGATCGAAAAGCGTTATTGGCCCGATGCCGGAGCGGCCATCGAGCATCGCCTGCCACGTGTCTTCGGCCGTGTGGCCGACGGCAGTGACTGCGCCAACACCTGTGACAACGACGCGACGGTTCATATCGCTGCCGCCTCCACTTTCTTGAAGTTGTCGCTCAGGAGCCCTTCGTAGTCGTCTGCGATGGGCAGGCTGTTCAATTCGTAGTCGATCCGGCGCACGAGGCGGGTGAGCACGTTGCCGGGGCCAATCTCCATGAACATGTCAGCGCCCTCTGACTTCATGGTTTCGACGCACTTTTGCCAGCGCACGCCATGGAGGAGCTGGTCGCGTAGTTCCTCGTAGACCTCGTGCTTCGTGCGGAGGAGGGCGGCGTTCACGTTGCCGACGACCGGGCGGACGGGGTCCTTCATGGGGAGTTTCTGGAGGATCTTGTTCATTCCCTCGCTCGCCTTCGCCATGAGCGGCGAGTGCGAGGCGATGCTGATGGGCAGGCGGACCACCTTGCGGGCCCGCGCCTTTTCGGCGAGTCCCATCGCTATCTGGAGCGGCTTGATGTAGCCGGAGATGACGTTCTGGCCCTCGCAGTTGGACGTCGCAAGTCCGACGTAGGCTTCTCCTTCGCGGGCGGCCTGTTCGCAGATCTGTTCGATGGTGGCTTCGTCGAGCCCGATGATGGAGGCCATACCGCCCGGGTTTTCGTCATTCGCTTCCGCCATCAGGCGGCCGCGTTCGCGGACGAGGATGAGGCCCTCATCGAAATCGAGGGAGCCGGCGGCCACGGCTGCGGTGAACTCACCCATCGAGTGGCCGGCGTAGAGGTGTGGTTCGAGCGTCTTCCCGTTGTCCTGCCAACGCTCCTTCAGCGCCTCCAGGTAGGCGATGGAGGTTACGAACGAAGCGGGCTGCTGGTTCGCGGTCGCCTCGAGCTCGTCTTCAGGACCTTCCCAGCAGAGTTTCGAGAGATTGCGCTCGAGGATCTCATCGGCCCGGCGGAAGACGTTTCGGGCGGCTGTCGAGACTTTGGCGAGCTGTTCGCCCATGCCGACATACTGCGAGCCCTGTCCGGGGAAGATGAGTGCGAGGCGCGACCACGGCTTCACTTCCTGGTCCATTGGGTTGTCCCTGCCCTCCGGAGGCGCGGAAGCCGCGCCCGTGCTGCTTGCGAGGATAGCAGCCTGAAGGCGGTGGGGCGAAGATTCGCGCGGGGCGAACGATGCGGCTATCAGGAAGCGGCGGGAAGCTGGGCCTTCCCGTGCGCGGGTTCGCGGCGGAGGAGGTCGGCCATCGCCTTTGGCTGGAGCGGCTCGGCGAACAGGTAGCCCTGGCCACGCCGGCAGCCGAGGGCACGAAGCGCCATCAGCTGACCGGGATGTTCGATGCCTTCGGCAACGGTCTCCAGGTCCAGCGCGTTGGCGAGCGCGATGATGGCGCTCACGATGGAGCGGGTGGACTCGTCGGACGCCAGGGGCGTGATGAACGAGCGGTCGATCTTGAGCGTGCTCACCGGGAACTGCTGCAGGTAACTGAGCGACGAGTACCCGGTGCCGAAGTCATCGACCGCGATCTCGATGCCCATTGCGCGGAGCTCGTTCAGGGTCGCGATGGCGGCTGTGGCGTCGTGCATCATCTCGCTTTCGGTGACTTCCAGGCAGATGTGGTGTGGCTGGAGGCCGTGGTTGCGAAGTAGACCGGCAACCTCGGCGGCGAGGCCAGGCTGGCGCAGCTGACGGCTCGCGATGTTGATGCCCAGCGTGCCGGAGAACCCGGGGAACTCGCGCAGCCAGCGGCCGAGCTGGCGGCAACCCTCGGCGAGGACCCAGCCACCTACCTCGAGGATGAGGTCGCTCTCTTCGGCCAGGGCGATGAACTTCGCCGGGCTCAGAAGGCCGTGCTTCGGATGTTTCCAGCGCACGAGCGCCTCCATGCCCGTGAGCCGGCCCGTGCCGAGGTCAATCTCCGGCTGGAACATGAGCACGAGTTCGTTTCGACTGACGGCGCGGCGGAGGTCGTTCTCGAGTTCGAGTTGCTGGTGGGCGGTAGCGCGCATATCAGAATCGAAGACGGCGATTCCCCCGCCAGCCTGTTTGGCCTCGTACATGGCGATATCGGCATCGCGGAGTGCGTCTTCCGGCCGGTCGTAGGGCAGGAGCGGCGAACTGAAGGTGAGACCTATGCTCGCGCCGGAGGTGGTTTCGCGGCCGCTGATTTCGAACGGTTCGCGGATCGCAGCGAGGATTTCTTCGGTGAGGGTCATGCCTTCAGCGGGCGAGGCGATGCCTTCGAGCAGGACGGCGAATTCGTCGCCGCCAAGGCGGGCAACGGTGTCGCCAGGGCGTGCCGCCGCCGTCAGCCGCTGGCCCACGGCGATCAGGAGGGCATCGCCAGCGCCGTGGCCCATGCTGTCGTTCACCACCTTGAAGCGATCGAGGTCGATGAACGCGACGGCAAGCGAATCCCCACGGGAGACGCTGCGGCCAAGCGCCTGCTGGAGCCGGTCGGTGAAGAGCCGGCGGTTCGGCAGGCCGGTGAGGTGGTCGTGCAGGGCCTGCCGGCTGAGACGTTCCTCGTAGCGCTTGCGCTCGGTGGTGTCCCGAAAGCTGAGGACTGCGCCTCCGGCCGGGCCGCCGATGGGGAAGGCGGAGAATTCGACCGGGAAGGTTGCGCCGGACGCCTGGTAGAAGTTGTCCTCACCGGTATCGGCGTGGCCGCCCATGAGGGCCTGGCCGAGGAGTTCGCAGGCATGGTCGGAGTGGGTCTCGCCGCGATGGACGACATCGTGGATGGTGCGGCCAAGCATGGCGGATTCGCGCAACTGGAGCGCCCACTCGGCGGCGCGGTTCGCGAAGGTGACGCGCCCCATCGCGTCGAGGCCCAGGAGGCCATCGCCGACCGACTGGAGGACGAGTTCCGAGCGAGCGCGATGGGTCTCGGAGATGTGCCAGTTGATGATGCTGGCGACACTCGCGGCGAGGACGAACGAGCCGTGGATGCCAGCCCACTTCCACGGGTGAGCGATCGCGTCGGCGTGGTTGTAGACGTGTTCGGGTTGGAGGACGCCGACCACGCCGTGATGGAGTACGACGAATCCCAGGCCGGTGAGAAACGGGGCCCAGTCTTCGTAGAGCGAAATAATGATGATCGCCACGAAGAAGTGGAAATGAAGCTCGATGTAACCGCCGGAGAAGTGCACGAGCGTGGCCGAAGCGAGCATCATCCCGCCGCTGGCCGAAACGGCGCGGAGGCGGCGGCCGAGGGCTGGGACCATCGCGGCGCCCGCCGCGCCGAGCATCGGGGCGACTTCGAGGGCGACGTGAACGAGCGGGTTCGCCATGAACACGCCATAGGCGAAAACGGCGACAACGTGAATCCAGAGGAGCGCCGTAATGGCGCGGTGACGGTTGTTCCAGCTCGCCGCAGGCAGCGAGAGCCCGCGCGGGAGGGCGCGGCGAATCGTGCCCACTACGATGCAGGCACGGCGAAACGCGCAGTGGGAACGGGTGTTCCAGCCACGCACGCGCAGACCACCAGAGGACGTCTCGGCCTCCATCTTCCCCATGGGTGTCGGCACGCTGTACCGAAGAGATAATGACACCGGTTTTTAG
>CALFYR010000315.1 GCA_937954195.1 uncultured Dehalococcoidia bacterium | reverse complement strand
AGGGCAAGTACCCCGGGCTCGCTCAGCACGGGCACGGCAGGCACACCGGCTGCCGCCAGCCGCGAGCCCAGCGCATCCCGGTCCTGCGTGCGGAACCATTCCCGCAACTCGGTTTCGAGCGTGGGATGACGTGCGCGCTCCTCGTGCGTATTCGTCCCGAGACCGTGTGCCCAGGGCTCCGAGACCACCATAGCGAAGGCATCCCATTCGGCGTCGGAGCGGATGTCGAGCGCCAGCCATTCGTCGTCTCCGGCGCACCGGAAGACCCCTGACGGTGTGTGGCCGGGACGGCGATTCCCGTTGCGGGCCGGTTGGGCGCCGGTCCGCTGATACTCCAGCAGTGCCTCAGACGTGAATGGCAAGAATCCCTCGAGCTGAGCGCATTCGACCAGGCGGCCGCGGCCATCGGCGTTTCGCGCACGAAGCGCGGCGAGGATTGCTGCCGCACCGGTGAACCCGCTCACGGGGTCGCCGAGCGCATTGCTCAGCATGTACGGCGGGCGTTCGTCGTCGTAGCCAACCAGTGCCGTCAGGCCCCCCATCCCTTCGATGGTGTTCCCGAACGCCACGTAACCGGCCTCGGGCCCGGTCGAACCAAAGCCGGGCTGGCGCAGCATGATGAGCCCGGGATTGTCGGCAACCAACGACTCGTAGGTGAGACCAAGCTTCTCGATGATGCCGGCGCCGAAGTTCTCGATGACCACATCCGCGTCGCGAAGAAGCTGCCGCGCGAGTTCGTTGCCGCGCGACGTAGCGAGGTTAAGGGTGATGCCCCGCTTCCCGCGATTCACGGCGTTGAACACGTGGCTGCGTTCGTGCAGTCCCAGTCCGTCGCCATCACCGGGCGGGCGCGAGCCACGCCACCAATCGAAGTGCGTGTGGCTCTCCACCTTGATGACGTCGGCGCCGAGCGCGGCGAGCACGTGGCCGGCGAGCGGTCCCGCCCACCCCATTGAAAGGTCGACCACGCGCAATGCGCCCGGTTTCCACAGGCCATCGGCCCGCCTGGAGCCGTTCGCCGCTTGCGCAGCCTCGCTTGTGGTTGCGCGAACGGGGTTCCCGGGAACGCGGACGCGCCTCCCCGACGGCGTGCGTGATTCGGCCCACGAGTTCCGCGCTTTCAGTTGAGGAGAGGCAAGGACCTCCTCCATGGTTGGCGTCGCTGAGCACGGGATGCGGGCCCGTTGCAGTTCGTGGAACACCTGCCAGCGCGTCCGTTCGCCCAGCCAAGGCAGGAGATACGAATCGAGATCGACGATATTCTTCGCGCGCTCCGACGGCGATGCAAAGCGCGGGTCCGAGACCAGCTCCGGGTGGCCGATGAGCCCGCAGAGGGTGACCCACTGCCAGTTCAGCGCCGCGTGGATGCCGATCCAGCCGTCCTTGCAGGGGAGCGTGGTGATGGTCGGCTGGTTCGCGCTGTAGCGGTTCGCCACGCGTTGCCGGACGTTTCCGTAGTACTGGAACCCAATCGGGTCGTAGATGAGTGTTGCGGTGAGCGCTTCGATGACCGGGACATCGATGATGCCCGGACGGTGGGGCTCGCCAGCCTCATCGGCCACAGCGGCGACCGACGCGCAGAGCCCGGCGGTGAACCGGCACTGCGCCCCCGGTGGCGACAATGGCTCGCCACCTGGTTCGCCCACGGCCGACATCCAGCCGGACGCGGCGTACAGCAGAAGGTCGGTATCCGGCAGTTCCGACCACGCGTTTCCGCGGCCCCACGGCGTTATCCAGATGACGGTCGAACCCTCGGCGATACGAGCCAGCCGCTCCTGGTTCGCGCCTGTCACGGGGGCATCCGTGACCAGCACGTTGCCCGAATCAGGCTCCAGCGCGGGCCGGGCCGCCATCGGGTCTTTCGGTGTGAGGAATGCCCCGATGCCCTCGGGGTCGAGCGCTGTCTCGCACTCCACATCGGCGCCGAGCTGCCGCAAGAGCCAGGCGGCATAGCCCGCGGCGATGCCGTGCGCCTCCGCGAAGTAGCGTTTCCCACCCAGCATGGTCATGGCGCGGGATGATACGCAGCCGGGCACGCGCCGCAAGGAGGTTCGCTAAGAGAAGCTTTCGACGTTTCGCTTCAGGTCGGCAAGGAATTGGCCCGCCTCCAGGCCATCCATGGCACGATGGTCGAAGCTCAGGCAGGCATTGAACATTGGCCGGATCGCGATGGCGTCACCATCAACCACAACCGGCCGCTTCACCACGCGCTCCATGGTCACGATTGCCACCTGTGGATAGTTCACAATCGGCTTCGAGGCGATAGACCCGAACGAGCCGGTGTTATTTACCGTGAACGTCCCACCTTCGATGTCCTCGATGCGCAGCGACCGGGAATGCGCTCGCTCGGCCAGGTCGTTGATGCGGTTGGCAAGGCCCATCGCGCTCAATTCTGCTGCGTTGTGGACCACTGGAACCACCAGCCCGGTCTCCGCCGCCACGGCTATGCCGATGTTGAGGTCGGAGTACCGGCGGAGTTCGCCGTCCTCCCACCTTGCGTTGAGGGCAGGATTGCTGGCGAGCGTCTCGCACACCGCGAGGGTGAAGAAGGGGAGCAGCGTGAGCTTCCCGCCGGCTGCCTCGAAACGGGCACGTTCCCGGGCGCGCGCGGCTTCCAGGGCCGTGGCATCGATTTCGACCATGGTCCAGGCCTGCGGCGCTTCCAGGTTCGAACGCGTCATCCGCTCGGCGATCGTCTTCCGCGTGCCCGAAAGGGGGACCACCGTGTAGGCGCCGTTCGCCGCGGCGGCTGGCCGTGGCCGCGAAGGGGCCTCACGGCGGCGAGTCGGCGCCGGTCCGGCTTTGATTGCCGCCTCGACGTCTTTTCGGGTTACGCGGCCACCTATCCCGCTCCCGGAGAGGGACTCCAGTTCGATGTTATGTTCGCTGGCGAGGCGCATGACGACCGGCGAGTAGAAGCGGCTACGTGGTTCGGGGCTGCGTTGGGCCGGCTCGGGTGCGCGCCGTGCCGCCGCGGCGACCGGTTCGCGTTGTGGTTCCACACTGGCACCATCGTCCTCGCGGATAGCCATGGGACCCCCGCTCCAGCCACCGGGCTTCGGGGCGAGTTCCTCGACGTCGCTGCCGCTGCCGCCATCGCTTGCCGCGCCCGCCTCAAGAATCTCGCACAGCGGAGTGTCGACCTCCACGGTCTCGCCCTGTGGCACAAGAATCTTGCCCATCGTGCCTTCGAACATCGAGGGCAGCTCGGCGGTCACCTTCTCGGTTTCGATTTCGCACAGCGCATCATCGAAAGCGACCGGGTCGCCTTCCTGCTTGAACCACTGCGTGATGGTGCCTTCGGTCACGCTTTCGCCGAGTTGCGGGAGCTTCACGATTGCCATGCCACCCTCCTAATACGCCGCGAGGTCGCGAATGGCGGCGGCAATCTTCTTCGCATCGGGCATGAAGAAGTCTTCCATCGCGTGGTGGTACGGCATTGACGGGATGTCGGGCCCCGCCAGCCGGCGGACGGGCCCGTCGAGGTGTTCGAAGGCGTGCTCGCCGATGAGTGCCGCGATCTCGGCGCCGAACCCGCCGGTCAGCGTGTCTTCGTGCACGACCAGCACCTTCCCGGTCATCCGCGCGGCTTCGAGGATCGTCTCGCGGTCGAGCGGCTGCACGGAGAGGAGATCGACCACGGTGCACTCGATGCCTTCGCCGGCGAGCGTTTTCGCGGCCGCGAGCGTCTCGTGCAGCATGAGCCCCCAGGCAATGACGGTGACATCGTCACCGCGCCGCGTGATGCGCGATTTGCCGATCACCTGCTCCGCTGCCGCACCTTCGACCTCCTGGCGGACCAGACGATATGTGCGCTTGTGCTCGAGGAAGAGCACGGGGTTCGGATCGGCAATGGCCGCGCGCAACAGCGAGCGGTAGTCGGCAGGGAATGACGGCACCACCACCTTGATGCCGGGGATGTGCCCGTAATACGCCTCGATGCTCTGCGAGTGGTGCTGGCCGCCATGGACGCCGCCGCCCCACGGAGTCCGAACGACCATAGGCAGATAGGAATCGCCCCGGGTGCGGTAGGACCAGCGTGAGGCTTCGCTGCAAAGTTGGTCGAAGCCGGCGTGGATGAAGTCGGCGAACTGGATCTCCGCGATGGGACGCATGCCGTAATGCGCGGCCCCGATGCTGAGCCCGATGATCGACGATTCGGCAAGCGGCGAATCGATGATGCGGCCGGGGAACTGCTTCGAAAGCCCATCGGTCACGCGGAACACGCCGCCTGCCTCCACGTCTTCGCCCATGATGAAGATACGGTCGTCACGGGCCATCTCTTCGGCGAGGGTCGACCTGATCGCCTCAATGACGGTCATCTCAGGCATCGCCTGCCTCCTTGAACACGAAGCCGAGCGCATCCTCCGGTTTCGGATCCGGTTGGGCGAGCGCCCACTGGGTGGCGTCGCGCACGTCCTCGGTCGCTTTCGAATCTATGGCGTCCAACTCCTCCTCCGAAAACACGCCATCTTCGATGAGTCGATCACGGAATACGGTGATCGGGTCTTTGCGGGTCCACTCTTCGAGTTCGGCCTTGGGGCGGTACCGCGTGTCGTCGTCGTCGCTCGAATGGGGCCAGAGGCGGTAGCACTTCGCTTCGATGAGGTAGGGGCCGTGGCCGCGCCGCGCCTGGTCGGCGACCGCCTTGACTGTGTGGTACACGGCGACGACGTCCATGCCATCGACAACCTGGCCGCGCAAGCCGTAACCCGCCGCACGGTCGGCGACGTGTTCGGTGGCCATGGCCTTCTCGGTCTTTTCGGTGATGGCGTAGCCGTTGTTCTCGATAAAGAAGATGACCGGCAGCTTGTGGATGGCGGCAAAGTTCATCGCCTCGTGGAAGTCGCCACGGCTGGTGGAGCCTTCGCCGCACGAGGTGAGGACCACGATGGGGTCGTTGCGAAGCTTCGCACCAAGTGCGATGCCGGCCGCGTGCAACAGCTGAGTGGCGACCACGCTGGACTGTGTGACCACGTGACGGGCCCTGTGGCCCCAGTGGGCCGGCATCTGGCGGCCGAAGCTGTTCGGGTCGTCGATCTTGGCGAGGCAGTTGAGCATCGCCTCGCGGGCGGTCATGCCGAAGACGAGGTTCATCGCGAGGTCGCGGTAGTAAGGCGCGATGTAGTCGGTGCCGACCTGGAGCGCCATACCGGCGCCAACCTGGGCCGCTTCCTGGCCGACACCGGCGATGATGAAGGGCGCCTGGCCCTGGCGCTGGAGCGTGAGCATGCGCTCTTCGAGCTTGCGGGCGAGGACCATGGTGGCGTACATCGCCTCCAGCCGCTCACGGGTGAGGTGATATTCAGGGATGAGCCCGGCGGGCGATTCGGCCGAGACGGAGGACATAGCCGCACCCTCCTTTGGAACCATGGTAGCAGGGAGGGGGAAGGGGTGATTTTGCTGATCTACGCTATCTAAGTGAGTGAGCAAATTGCGGGTTGACATGGCAAATGTTGGGCGGGCATACTCCCCATTCCTCTTGAGGGGGAGAGGACAGGAGGAAATGTTATGTCGTTGCCAGGCGATCCGGAAACCGGACTCGAGACCCACCCTTGGCGAGTGAGCAAGGTACTCGATGCGTCCAAGCAGACGCTCGATCCAGCGCTCCACTATCTCTCGAACCGATGGGAAGTAGGCACGACTCGATGGACGACAATCTGTCACCTACGAGTTCTCTTATTGCGCTGGTTTGGGACCGGAATCACCTACGAAGATGTCGTTGAGCATATCCCGGCCCCCTACAAGCCAACCTATGGAAGCGGGCGGCTGGCGTCCATTCCTGCGCGGGTCGGATTCGGCCAACCAATCGCTGCACACATGAATATCGACTGGTTCGGTCCAACGGGCGTCAACTGGTGGGGCCCGGGCGTGGTCGGCGAAACCACGGAACATGAGGTAGCCACGAAACTGCTTTGGTTCCTGGAAGAAGTGACGGGGTTGGGGGCATCCGTCAACGTCAGCGACATTGGGAGCTGGTCCTGGCCTGACGGCAACCCCCGGCCAGTTGTCAAGGACGCGTTGGACGCCTTGAAACCATTCGGGGGCCTGGGCAATAGCGAAGTTCACCTGCATTGGAAGTTCGATGGGGGAAACCCAGTGGTTGCAGAACATACAGGCGATACGTTCACAATTCACACGCCCGTACCTGACCGCCGCGACTCCGCCTGAGGTGAAAAGAGATGCCATACCGCAGGCGGACTCGCGAACAGGCTGCACGGGTTGTCGTCCGCCGCCGCGGGCCTGATTTCGAACTGGTGTCGTACACACCGCTCGGAATGGCTTATCTTCCACGGTTCTACGACTTTCCAGATGACCCGAATCTAAGGCTCATCACGTTCATGTACGAAGTGCGCACGGGACTCCAGGTCCTTTGGCGCGCAACCGTGAGAGATCCGACCGGCGTCTACGGCGAGGGGCCAGCAACAGACGGTTCCGCCGCTGGGACAATGCGCCGCGTACTCACCGACCGGAATGAACCAGCGTCCTTCACCTTACTGGTGCCCGACCATCCCCGGGCATCACTTTATGTAATGTCGCCCGATGTGAATGAAGTTTACTTCCCGGATGATGACCCTTTACGCCCTTCGAACGAGATGATATTGCGATGACAAGCTTTTCCACCACTTATGGCATCCCATACGAACTTTCTCCTCTTCTCGGGAACACCGGAACGGCGTGGGATTTCTTGGTT
>CALFYR010000314.1 GCA_937954195.1 uncultured Dehalococcoidia bacterium | reverse complement strand
CACTCCCCATAAGTCGAAGCACTGGTACCATGCCGGGGTGAATCTACGCCGCGCTCCCCTCCTGGGAGCCGTTCTCCTTCTGATCCCGCTCCTTGCCTCCTGCGTGGGCGTATCTAGCCCCGACGGTTGGGCCGCGCCTGTCATCGACGGGGAGGACATCTACCTCTCGACGAACAAGGGGTACCTGGCACGTGTCGAGCTCTCCGACGCGAACGTGGCCAGCGCCGTGTGGACCTTCCCGGACAACGACCTTGAGTCGGACAAAGACATCGAGCCGGAGGCGCTCTATGGCGCGCCGGTCGTCGAGGACGGCGTGGTGTACTTCACGACGTACGAGGCAGGCGTTTTCGCCCTTGATGCCGAGGATGGACGTCCGATCTGGCCTCTACCTGGCGAAACGAACTCAAACCGGGTTACCGGAGACCTCGCCGGCGGCCTGGCGCTCGCTGATGGCGTGCTCTATTTCGGGAGTACGGAAGGCAAGCTCTACGCGTGGAACGCTGACGATGGAGCGGCGGCCCCTGGCTGGGAAGAACCGATGTCGTTCGATGGCGGCATCTGGGCGACGCCGGTGGTCCGCGATGGCGTGCTCTACGTGGCGACGATGACGGGAGAGCTACACGCTCTGAACCTGGCCGACCGCTCGGAGGCCTGGGATGCCCCATTCGAGGCTAACGGCGCCATCCCGGAGGTCATTGACCTTGGCGACGGACGGTTGTTCCTGACGAGCATCGATAGGCACGTGTACATCCTGGACGCCGAGTCTGGCGAGGCGCTCACCGACTACCGCGCGGCGGATTGGGTATGGACCACCCCGGGTATCGATGGGGAACGAGTGTACTTCGGAGACTTCGGTGGAGCGGTGTACGGTCTTGACATAACTTCGGTGCCAGCAGGAGAGCTGTGGCCTCCTGCCGAACTTGGCGATGACCGCATCAAAGCTGGCGCCGCGGTGGTGGATGGCGTGGTGGTGATCGCGGACCGGGCGCCAATCGTCACCTTCATCGATGCCAGTACGGGAGAAGTCCTCAATACCGTGCCTATCGATGGGGGCACCGTGCGCGCTGATGTTGTGAACGGCGGGGATGGCTTCGCCTACATACTCACGACACGCGGTAACCTGTACCGAGCGAACCCGGCGAATCGCTCGGTCGTGGAGATTGATGTCAGCGGGGTGAAGCGGTGATCGGCGACCTGTTCACGCTCGGCCTGTTGAACCCGATGATCAATCTCCTGGTCATCCTGAACAACGTGCTGTTCAACAGCTTCGGTCTCGCGATCATCGCGTTCACCATCCTCATCAGGCTCGCCACGTTCCCGCTGACGCTCCGGCAGTTGAACGCGACGAAATCGCTGCAGGCGCTGCAACCGAAGATCCAGGAGATCAACAAGAAGTACAGCGACCCGAAGCGGCGCCAGGAAGAGATGATGAAGATCTACCGGGAATCGGGTGCGAACCCGCTGACCGGGTGCCTGGGGCCGATGTTGCTGCAGTTCCCGATCCTGATTGCGCTGTATAACGCGGTCCGGATCGCGCTCCCGAACTCGCCGGAAGCGCTCGAGAAGCTGGCCGGCCACGTTTACGATTGGTCGTTCCTGCAAACGGCGCTGCCTTTGGAGGAGCATTTCATTGGGTTCGACTTGCGGGAGCCGAACCTCATCTTCGTCATCCTCGTGGGCGCAACGACGTGGGCGCAGTCGAAGACCACGGTGATCGTCTCGACGGACGAACGTGCTCGGGCGCAGCAGCAAATGATGACGATCATGCTGCCGATCATGTTCGCGTTCTTCGCGCTGCAATTTCCGAGTGGCGTGAGCCTGTACTGGGTGGTGAACTCCATCGTGGGCGTGGTATTCAACGTCCTGACCTATGGGTTCCCGGCACTGAAGATCGAGCCCCTGCTCAAAGTGCGGAACCTGCCATCACAATCTCCGGCAGAGCCGGCCGCGTCACCGGCTGCCGCAGTTACCTCCTCCCGAGAATTGAGGACCGCAAATGGACCAGGCCGAAGCAAGCGGCAAAACCGTCGAAGACGCCCTTAAAGGGGCGCTCGCCAAACTCAACGCCACCCGAGACGAGGTGGAATTCACCGTGCTCGACGAAGGGAAACGCGGCGGCCTGTTCGGTCGCGGCGCGAAGGACGCAGTGGTACGCGTCACGCGGCTTTCGCCTTCAGAGCGCAGGTCAGCACCCGCCGCACCGCCGGATACGCGCATACCGCGCGGCCAACAGGGCGGCGGGGGCCAACGAAGGGATGGCGGCGGGCGTTCCCGTGGCCAGGGACAATCCCAGGGGCAAGGTCAGCGCCGCGAAGGTGGCGGGGGCCGGCGGGGCGGCGGTGGTTCCCGTGGCGGGGGCAGTGTCGAACCGGTTATGCCGAAGCTGACTGATGCCGACTTCCTTCGGCCTTCAGGTGGAGGCCGGGGTGGCTCACAGGCTGGAGGAGCAACGAGTTCCGAAGGGACCGGAGGCCGCCGCACGCGGGGAGGCCGTGGACGCGGAGGGGCGACCGCCGAGAACGGCGAACGCGCACCACGCCCAGAACGCCGTGAGCCGCGCAGGAGCCGCGATCAGGAGCCACTGCCGGAGGTTGACCCGGATATCAACGCGCCTGAAGTGGATACGGCGGCTCAGACGGTCGACGACATCCTCCGGATCCTGGGAATCGACGCGGAAATTTCGATCCGCGAGCCGCTGACGCCCGGCGACGGCCTCGGCACGGTGCTGGCAGTCATCGACATCAAGGGCGAGGACCTCGGACTGCTCATCGGCCGACGGGGCGACACGCTGGTGGCACTGCAGTACCTGGTGAACCTGATCCTGAACCGGAAGCATCCCGGCAAGGGCGGCGTGACCATCGACGTCGAGCATTACCGCCACCGGAACGAAGAACGCATCGTGGCGCTGGCCAAGCGGATGGGCGACCGGGTTCGTGAATCTGGCAACCCGATCACGCTGGAGCCCATGAGCGCAGCTGAGCGCCGGCTAGTGCACATAACGTTCGCTGACGACCCCGATGTGGAGACCAACAGCATCGGCGACGGGGAAAACCGCAAGGTGGTCATCAGCCCGCGGCGTTAATACGCGCCGCGAGGAGGGTAGGAAGACGCGCGTACTGGTAGCCGGCAACGTAGCCCTCGACCGAGCCTCTGACGGTGGCTGGGCGCCCGGTGGTCCCGCGCTCTTTTCCGCCCGCATGGCCCAGGCCCTTGGTGGCGACGTGACCCTGGTGACTTCGCTCGAACCTGCGTTCGACCGTTCGGTGCTTGAAGGATTGGACGTGCGGTCCGCAGACGGGGTGCTGCCACGGTACGCGAACACGTACGACGAACGTGGGCACCGCACGCAGCTGCTGCTTGCCACAGGGTCGCCGCTCGAATTGCTGCCCGTGCTGAGACCCGGTGAAACGTTCGACCTGGTGTTTTACGCGCCGGCCTTCCACGAGTTCGCGAAAGCGCCGTTGCGGTTCAAAGGCGCGATCGTTGGGGTTTCGCTGCAGGGGACGCTTCGCAGCGTGACCGACGACCACCGAGTGGTCCCGCGGGCGAACCCGCTAGGCGCGTGCGCGAGGATGGCGCGGGCGGGATGGATTACGTTTTTCAGCGAGGAAGACACGGCCGATCCAGAGGGGCTGGCGCGAGGGCTGGCCGCGCGATCGACGGTGGCTGTCCTGACGCGTGGCTACAATGGCGCTACACTGTTCGAACTGGATGGAACGACGCAACATTGGGCAGCCCTTCCAGCGAACCCGGTTGAACCGACCGGAGCGGGCGATTGCTTCGCAACCGCCTTCATGGTGCGCCTCACAGAAACCGAGAGCCTGGAGCAGGCGATGCAGTTCGCGCTTGCGGCAGGCGCCCTCGCGGTTGAACGTCCCGGCCTGGCCGGGATTGCGGACCGCGCAGAAATCGAAGCACGGATGACCAGGGAGGCGGCGTGATGTCAGCACTCATTGTTTCGCTCGTGAACCAGAAAGGTGGGGTCGGAAAGACCACCACCGCGGTTTCCCTCGCCGTCGGGCTGGGGAGGCGCGGGCAGCGCGTGCTGCTGATCGACCTGGACCCGCAGGCGAACGCGACCAGTGCGCTGGGCGTGGCCGGCGGAGATTCGCCGGGCATCTACGACGCCATCCTGGACGAGACGCCGATGACGGAATGCATCGTGCGGGTGGAGGCGGAAGGCATCGACCTGGTGCCTTCTTCGGCCGAGCTTTCGGGCGCCGAAGTGGAGCTGGTGCCGGTGCTCGCGCGGGAACGGCGCCTGACGAACGCCATCGCCGCCGTGAAGGACCGCTACGACTGGGTGCTCATCGACTGCCCGCCTTCGCTGGGGCTGCTGACGATTAACGCGCTGAGCGCGAGCGAGAGCGTGGTGATCCCGGTGCAGTGCGAATACATGGCGCTCGAGGGATTGAGCCGCCTGATGGAAACGCTGGAACTGGTGAAGCGGAACCTGAACCCGGCGCTGCACGTGTTGGGCGTGGTGCTGACGATGTTCGACGCGCGGACGAGGCTCGCTCAGCAGGTGGTGGACGAGGTCCGCAACCACTTCCCGCAGACGTTTACAACCATCATCCCGCGGTCGGTGCGCCTGAGTGAGGCGCCGAGCCACGGGCAATCGATCTTTGTCTACGACCCGGGTGGCCGCGCGGCCACCGCCTACGACGCCGTCGCCTCAGAACTTCTGGAACGCGTAGGAGCAGCTGTATGACGCAACCAAAACGTGGCCTAGGACGTGGGCTCGATGCCCTCTTCGGTGGCGCCGCCACCGCCCCTGCCGAGGAAGCCGCGCCCGCGCCGGCGCCCGCCGCCCGCGAACCAGAGCGCACCCCCGCGCCACCACCACCCCGGCGCGCCCCCGAACCGGAACCTGAGCCCGAACCGGATCCCGTGTTCGAATCCGACGACGATGAATACGAACACGACTCCTACGAGGCCCAGATCCGACGCGCCGCCGAACGCCCCCAGGCACGCCAGGCCGCCCCGGTAGCCACAATGTCGCCACAGACCT
>CALFYR010000313.1 GCA_937954195.1 uncultured Dehalococcoidia bacterium | reverse complement strand
TTTACGGTATCCCCATCAAGAACTGGGACGACCGCTCCTACGGCGAGCAGTCGATGACCGGGGTGCTTCAACACAGCATTAACACCGGCGCCATCTTCATGATGCAGGCGCTCGAAAACCACGACCCCGGCGCATTCCAGGAATACCTCGATGCCTTCGGGTTCGATGGTCCCACCGGCATCGACCTTGAAGGCGAGGCTGGCGGCATCGTTCGCCGACCGACGGATCCCGATTGGTCGCCTGTCGACCTCGCGACACAGTCGTTTGGTCAGTCCATCAGCGTGACGCCGATACAGATGATCACCGCCATCGCCGCCTCGATTAACGGTGGCAACCTGGTCCAACCCCACCTCGTGAAGGCCCGCATCACCCCCGACGGTGTCCGCCGCGATGTCGCTCCCCGTGTGGTCGGCCGCGCCATCTCGGCAGAAACCAGCGCCACCATCCGCGACATGCTGAACCAGGTTGTTGCCGGCGAAGGCGTCTACCACCCCGGCAACCCTCGCCTGTATACCGCCGGCGGCAAATCCGGGACGGCCAACGTCCCGGTTACGAACGGCTACGACGACACTCAGATCGCCTCGTTCGTCGGATTTGCGCCAGCCGACGCACCAGAGATCCTTATTCTCGTGAAACTCGATGAAAACGCCGACGGCCTCACCGGCACGGCCGCCGCTGCACCCGTCTTTGCCGCCTTCGCTGATGACGCGCTTCGCTACATGAACATCCGCCCCGATAAGGGCGCCTACGTGAGCCAGCAATGAGCGCCGTACTTACCACCGCCTTCGTCGCTCGCGAAATGCGCAAACGCGGCTACGTCGTCTTCGAGGGGCCCGATATCCCCATCGAATCTGGCGTCGCGGATTCCCGCAATGTTCAGCCCGGCGACCTCTTCTGCGCCTTCCCGGGCGAGGAGACCGATGGCAACCTCTACGTCGCCGGGGCACTCGCCGCTGGCGCGGCCGCCGTCGTCTGCTCCCGCGCGCCGGAAGGCGACTACCCGGATCAGACCATCGTCGTTGCCCCGGACTCCACGAAGGCGATAGGTGAGTTGGCCGGCGCCTGGCGCGACTATTGCAATCCGCGCGTCATTGGCATCACGGGCACTGTGGGCAAGACGACAGCGAAGGACCTCACGGCCACCGCCCTTGCCACGCGCTTCCGGGTGCATCGCAGCAAAGGCAACCTCAACTCTCGTGAAGGTCTCCCCCTCGCTCTCCTGAGCCTCCACCGCGACCACGAGGTTTCTGTTCTGGAGATGGCAATGGACTCGAAGGGTGAGATTCGATACCTCTCCTCCATTGCCAAGCCGGAAATCGGCATCGTCCTGAACATCGGCCTCACGCATGTGTCCAAGCTCGGCAGCATTGAGGCTATCGCCGAAGAGAAGCTCTCTCTCGTGCGCGGCCTTGCCTCGTGGGGCACCGCCATTATCAACGCCGATGACCCACGCGTTTCGGCGTCGCGCGAAGGCCTTCCCTGCCGCGTCATTGCCTTCGGGACGACTGCTGCCGGCGATTCCGCTCTCCGCTGCGGAAGTCCCACCGATAACGGTCTCGATGGAACTGAGTTCGACGTCTCGTTCGAAGGCGCCTCCACTCACGCTCGGTCTCCGCTTCCGGGCCTCCACACTGTGCCCGCCGCTCTTTCGGCCATTGCCAGCGGACTCGCCCTTGGTCTCACCCTCGATGAGGCCGTGCAGGCGCTCTCTGCCGCCACGCTGGGCGAAGGACGTATGCAGGTGCGCTCGGCAGCCAACGGAGCCACCATCCTGGATGACCGGTACAACTCGAGTCCGGCATCGCTCGCCGGCGCGCTCCGTGTTCTGGCTGGCCGACCCGCGCCCCGGATCGCACTTCTCGGCCGCATGGCCGAACTCGGCGAACACGAAGAGGACGAGCATCACGCTGCCGGGCGCGTCGCCGCCGAATGCTGTGATGTGCTGATCGGGGTGGGTGAGCCATGCCGCCTTCTCGTGAACGCTGCCGAAGCCGCCGGCCTAACCGACATCCACTGGTACGAGGAGAAGGATGAGGCGGCCGCGTTCGCCGTATCTCGCATGACCTCGGAAGCAAGCGTCCTGGTGAAAGCCTCTCGCTCGCAGGCGTTCGAAACCATCATTCCCGTCCTGGAAGGTGCCCGGTGATCCACGCTCTCTTCGCCGGAGTCGCTACCTTCGTGTTCGCCCTCATCATCGGCGAGCCCATCGTCCGCTACCTCCGCCGCCAGAAGATCGGGAAGCAGATCAGCGAGTACCTTCCCGAACATCAGGGCAAAGCGGGCACGCCCACCTTCGGCGGCTTCATCATCTGGCTGCCCACCTTCGTCGTCACCGCGATCGCGGTCGATTGGTGGGATCACCAGTCCATCCTGCTCCCCCTGGGCATGATCGGCCTGACGGCTGCCGCCGGCTTCGTTGATGACCTCGGCACCCTTCAGCACCGGCGCCAGGGCGGCCTCTCCTGGCGGTTCAAGATCGCCTTCACATCCCTCTTCGCCCTCGGCTCCGCCATAGTCCTCTACCGCTACATCGAGGTGGAGTCGATCAACATTCCCTACGTAGGCAGCTACGAACTCGGGCTGTTCTACATCGCTATCGCGACCATCATCATCGTCGCTACTACCAGTGCCGTCGCCGTTAGCGATGGGCTCGATGGTCTCGTCGGCGGAACCACGCTCATCGCGTTTATCGCCTACGGAATCATCGGGTTCATCCAGGGCCAGGAATTCGTCGCTACGTTCGCCTTCATCATCGCTGGCGCGAACCTCGGGTTCGTCTGGTACAACGCGCATCCCGCCCGCGTCATCATGGGCGATACCGGCGCGCTTGCCCTCGGTTCGTCCCTGGCCGTCGTCGCGCTTATGACCGGTCAGTGGCTCCTCCTCCCCATCATCGGCATCATCTTCGTCGCCGAAGCCGGCTCCAACATCCTTCAGATCGGTTACTACAAGCTCACGGGCGGCAAGCGTCTGTTCCGCCGTGCTCCCTTCCACCACCACCTTGAGCTCATCGGCTGGGCCGAAACGCAGATCGTCACGCGCTTCTGGCTCATCTCCATCGTCGCCGCCATGGTCGGCGTCGCCCTCGCCCTGGAGGTCCCGGAGAAATGATGGCTACCAACGGCGCTACCCTCTCGCCTCCTCCCGATGTCCGCGGCAAGCGCGTGCTTGTCTATTCCATGGGCATCGAAGGCCGCGACCTCGCGGCATGGGCGCTTGCGAACGAGGCCTCCGTCACCATGAGCGATACACGCTCCCCGGAAGCCCTCGCCGCCGCCGGCGCCACCGCTCCCGACGGCGTTGATCGCGTCGTCACCGGCTCCGACCTGCTCGATCCGGCGGGATTCGACCTCGTAGCTGTCTCCCAATCGGTACTGCGCTACAACCCGGCGCTCGCCCGCGCCCGGACGCTGGGCATTCCGATTACCTCGCAGATGCGTCTCTTCCTGCAGCTCTGCCCCGGCCGAACGGTCGGAATCACGGGCTCCAGCGGCAAGTCCACCACCACGGCCCTGGTCGGCGCGATGGCTGCGCAATCCGGCATCGACCATGTGATGGGCGGCAATATCGGCGAGCCCATGCTCCAGCGCTTGGGCGAAATCGGCCCGAACACGACGGTCATTCTCGAGATTAGCCACACGCAGCTTCAGTACACGGACCGCTCTCCTTCCATCGCCGCGGTGACGAACGTCACGCCGAATCACCTGGACCAGTTCAGCTGGGACGAATATGTCGGCCTGAAGCGGAACATCCTTCTTCATCAGCACAGGACCGATAGCGCCATCCTCAACGCCGATGACCCGACCAGCCGCGCCCTCATGGCCGATGTTCGCGGCCGGCTTGTCCGCACCGCCATTCACGCTGAGCCACCCGGCGACGGCGCCTGGCTCGATGGCGGCGACATCGTGGTCCGTGGTGGCAACCGGGTTACCGCAATCCTCCCCCGCGATGAAATCCTGCTCCGCGGAGAACACAATCTCGCGAACGTGGTCATGGCCTGCGCCATCGGCAACGAAGCGGGCTTCCCCATCGGTGCCATGGCGCGGGCGATCCGCAACTTCCGTGGCGTCGCACACCGGCTGGAGGTCGTGGGCACGGCTCTCGGCGCTACCTGGATCAACGACTCCATCGCCACAAGCCCCGAACGAACGCTCGCGGGCCTTCGTGCCTTCACCGAACCGGTCGTCCTGCTCCTTGGTGGCCGTGAGAAATCGCTCCCCCTCGAAGGACTCCGCGAACTCGCCCGTGTCCGATGCCGGGCCGTGGTTTGCTTCGGCGAAGCGGGTCCGCTCTTCGCCGACGCCATGCGTGACGCCGTCCCCGATACCCGCCTCGTCTCCACGCTCGATGACGCCGTCGCCTCCGCCGCGACCGCCGTGCAGCCGGGCGATGTCGTGCTGCTGTCGCCGGCCGGCACCAGCTTCGATGCCTATCCGAACTTCGAATCCCGAGGTGCCGCATTCCGCCGCATCGTGGCCGCACTTCCGGGATTCTCGCGGGAGGTGCAGTCATAGCCTCGCGAACTGGCCAGTGGACCCCGGGACGTCCCGACTACCCCCTCCTGATTGTGACAGGCGTGCTCACCGTGTTCGGTATGGTCTCGGTGTACAGCGCGAGCTTCGTCATCGGCCTCGTCGATTTCGGCGACCCGTACTACTACGTCATTCGCCATGTCATCTGGGCCGCGGCAGGCGTCCTCCTGTGTGTGGCTGCCGCCCGAACCGACTACCGTCGTCTCAAGCCGCTCGCGCTCCCGATCATGGCTGGCACAATCGCGTTGCTCATCGCGGTGCTGATCATCGGTATGTCTGGTGGTGGTGCTCAGCGCTGGATCGCCGTCGGCCCGGTCACCATCCAGCCCGCCGAATTCGCCAAGCTCGCCGTCATCATCTATCTCGCGGCCTGGCTCGCGGCTAAGGGCGACAGCATCCGGAGCCTCGAGCACGGCCTCCTTCCGTTCGTCATCATCATCGGGTCCGTCAGCGTCCTCATCCTCCTCCAGCCAAACCTCGGCACCACGCTGATCATCCTGCTGATCACCGTGACCATGTTCTGGGTCGCCGGCGCGTCATTCGTGCAGATGCTCGCCCTCGGCACCACCGGGCTCGCTGCGATGACCGCGCTCGCCACCATGGCCGGCTACCGCGCCGACCGTCTCGGCGCGTTCTTCAATGCGGAAGCCGACCCCCAGGGCAACGGCTTCCAGACGCTGCAAGCACTTATCGCCGTCGGTAACGGTGGCTGGCACGGGCTCGGCCTCGGGGCATCGCGCGCGAAGTTCTTCTACCTCCCCGAAAGTCACACCGATGGTGTCTTCGCCATCATCGGCGAGGAGATGGGTCTGCTAGCGACTCTCCCCATCCTCGTCCTCTACCTCATCCTCATGGTCCGCGGCTTCCAGGTCGCCCGCCGCGCCCGAGACGAGTTTGGCCAGTACATCGCCGCTGGCATCACCACCTGGATCACCGTGCAGGCGTTCCTGAACATCGGCGGAATCCTCCGTGTCATTCCGCTGACCGGCGTCCCGCTCCCGTTCCTCAGCTTCGGGAGCAACGCCCTGGCCGCCGCTCTCCTCGCGATGGGTGTCCTCATCTCCATCTCGCGTTACGGCAACGACCGCGGCGGCTACATGGAACAGCACCCCGTCGATGACCGGCGTGTCGTAAGGAGGCAGCGGGAATGAAGCTCGCGCTTACCGGCGGCGGCACTGGCGGCCACATCTTTCCCGCGCTGGCGGTCATGGAAGCCCTCCGCGTGAGCGAGGGCGATTCCCTTGAAGTGCGCTTCTTCGGCCCGGAGAACCGCGGCGAACGCCGCCTCGTCGAAGCGGCAGGCGTCCCATTCGAAACGGTCCCCTCCGCCGGCGTGCGCGGGCGTGGGCCAGTGTCGCTTGTTCGCAGCGCCTGGAGCCTGCTTTCCGGCGTCGTCACCGCGGTCCGCAAGCTTCGCGCCTACAAGCCCGATGCCATCTTCAGCACCGGTGGCTATGGCAGCTTCCCGGCCAGCGTCGCCGCGAAGCTCCTTCGGCGCCCCCTGGTCGTCTACCTCCCGGATGTCTCGCCCGGATGGGCCGTCCGCGCCGAAAAAATGCTCGCCACGAAAGTGACCACCACCACCGAAGCCGCGCTCGCCCACCTCCCGGCGAAAAAGACGGTCGTCACCGGCTATCCCGTCCGAGACGCTTTCTTCTCGATCGAGCGAGCCGCCATGCGCGAGTCGCTGGGTATTTCCACCGATGCCCTTGCCGTCGTCATCGCCGGTGCCTCCCAGGGGGCGCGGGCGATTAATGCCGCGGTCTATTCGGCGCTCGCGGAGTTGCTTCCGAGAGCAACAGTCTTCCACGTCACCGGCGAGGCCGGTTTCGAAGAGGCGACCCGCCAGAAAGCACAGCTCCCAACGGCCCTGGCGGCCAACTACCAGCCCGCAGCGTTCCGCGCGGACCTCCCCGCGCTCATGGTCACCTGCGATCTCGGCGTCTTCCGCGCCGGTGCGTCGGTGCTGGGAGAAGTCCCGGCCGCGAAACTCCCGTCCGTCCTCATCCCGGGCACCTTCGCCGGCGGCCACCAGCGCGATAACGCCCGCTGGCTCGCCGAGGGCGGCGCAGCGGTCACGCTGGATGAGTCCGAGCTGGCCAGCCTTGGCGAAATCCTCGCCGGACTTCTCACCGATGCTGCCCGCCGCGAGGCAATGCGCACCGCCGCCGCGAACCTCGCCCGCCCCGATGCGGCGTCCGCCATCGCCGCCGTCCTGAAGGAGGTCGCAAAGAAGTGAGCGACATCCAGGGCCCTGTCCACCTCGTCGGCGTCGGCGGCATCCACATGTCGGCCATCGGTCAGCTGTTGCTCGAAATAGGCATCCCGGTGTCCGGCTCGGACCTCCGTCCGTCGCCGCTGACCGCCCGCCTGCAAGCCATGGGCGCCCGCGTCTACGAAGGCCACGCCGCCGTCCACGTCCCGGCCGGCACCGCGATGCTCGTCGCCACGGCCGCTGCGGCCGACGACAACCCGGAAATCGCCGAAGCCCGCCGGCGTGGCATCCCGGTCCTTCTTCGCGCTGAAATGGTCGCCCGTCTCATGGAAGGAAAGCGCGTCGTCGCCGTCGCCGGCGCTCACGGCAAGACAACCACCTCCAGCCTCATTGCCTACATCTTCGTGAAGGCCGGCCGGAAGCCGATGTATCTCCTCGGCGGGGAAAGCATCGATCTTGGTGGTCACGCCGCCTGGGGCGAAGGAGAAATCTGCGTCGTCGAAGCCGACGAGTATCGCCGCGCTTTCCACGAATACACGCCCGACACAGCTGTCATCACCAACGTCGAACCCGACCACCTGGACCTCTACGGCACCGCCGAGGCATACATGGATGCCTTCATCGACTTCGCCCGAAAGGTCGTTCCGGGGGGCCTCATCCTCGCATGCGCCGATGACCCCGGCGCTCGTCATGTTTCCGACGTGGTAGGTGATGATCCCTACCAGCACGAAACCTACGGCATCGAAGGTGTCCGCTACTGGTTCGCCGACAACATCACCATGCGCGACGACGGCGTCACGTTCACGGTGAAGCGCGGCGGCGCGGCGATCGGCGAACTCCACGGTTTCCTCCCCGGCGAACACTTCGTCCGGAACGCGCTCGCGGCAGCAGCCGTCGCCACGCACTACGAAGTGCCGTTCGAGGTCATCCGCGAGGCCGTTAGCGAGTTCCGCGGCGCCCACCGTCGCTTCGAACGCACCGGCGAAGCCGGCGGCGTCACCGTGATGGATGACTATGCCCACCACCCCACCGAGGTCCGCGCGACCATCGCCGCCGCGCGCAAAGCCTTCCCGGAACGCCGCATCATCGGCGTCTATCAGCCGCACACCTACAGCCGCATCGGCTACCTCTGGGACGAATGGCTGACCTGCTGGGAAGGCCTCGATGCGCTCGTCGTCCTCGAAACGTACGCCGCACGCGAAAGGCCGCTTCCGGGCCGTTCCGCAGCCGACCTTGCCGCAGCGATCATCGAGCCGAAAGCATCCTACGCCCGCGATTTCGATGACGCCGCTGCGCAGGCAAAGGCGCTTGCAAAGCCCGGAGACGTCGTCTTCACGATCGGCGCCGGCGATGTCGTTGAAGTCGGCCCGAAGCTCCTGGAGCTGCTCCGATGAGCGCCCTCGAGACTCTGGCCACCACTCTGGAGCCCCTCGGCGACCTCCGCCGTGGCGAAATGCTTGCGCGCCACACCACCTTCGGCATCGGCGGCCCTGCCGACCTGTTCCTCACGGTCCGCAGTGCCCAGTCCCTCGGCGCTGCCACCACCGCCGCCCACGATGCCGGCGTTCCGGTCTTCGTACTCGGCAGCGGCAGCAACATCCTCGTCGCCGATGCTGGCATCCGCGGCCTCGTCCTCGATAACCGCGGCCGCGCTGAACACGCGGACGGCATGGTCATTCGCGTTGAAAGCGGCGCAAGCTTCGCGGCGTTCGCTCGAAAGATGTGCCGCGCCGGACTCGATGGCCTCGCGTGGGCGGTCGGCATCCCCGGCACCATCGGCGGTGCGGTCGTGTACAACGCGGGCGCCTACGGTGGCTGCCTCGCCGATGTCCTCCGTCGCGTCCGCCTTCAACTGCCCGACAACGGTGACCAGTGGGTCGCCGCCGCTGACCTCGACCTCGTCTACCGTGGCAGCGTTTTCACGAAAGGAACGTTCGAAGGCAAGGCCGTCCTCGAGGCCGAGCTCGAGCTCGCTCCGGGCGACGCAAAGGAGCTTCTCGCCCGCGCCGCTTCCTACGATGAAAAGCGCCTCTCGGCCCAGCCGCGCGGGCGGAACGCCGGATCCACCTTCAAGAATCCGCCCGAGTCGCCCGCCTGGAAGCTCATCGACACCGTTGGCATGCGCGGCATGGAACGCGGCGAAGCAGCCATATCCGACAAGCACGCCAACTTCTTCGTGAATAACGGCAACGCCCGCGCCGTCGATGTCGCCTGGCTCATCGCCGAAGCTCAGCGCCGCGTGAAGGACCAGTTCGGCATCTCGCTCGAAACCGAAGTGAAATTCGTGGGGGCGTGGTGATGGTCAAACAACGCGTCGCCGTCCTGCTTGGCGGCCGATCCGGCGAACACGAAGTCAGCATTACCAGCGCCCGTAGCGTTATGGCCGCCCTCGATCCGGCCCGTTGGGAGGTCGTCCCCATCGGCGTTTCGAAGTCCGGCTCCTGGCTCACTCCGGCCGAAACCAGCGCCGCCCTCGAGGCGGGCAACCGCGCTTTCGAAGCCGGCGGCGCTGCGGTTCTCCACGCCGCCGATGCCCTCACCGCTCTCGCCTCGTGCGACGTTGCCTTTCCGCTCATCCATGGCACGAACGGCGAAGACGGCACGCTCCAGGGCTTCCTGGAGATCGCCGGCATCCCGTACGCGGGCGCCGGAGTCGCCGCCTCCGCCATCGGGATGGATAAGGCACTTATGAAAGCGTTGTTCCGCGAGGCCGGAATTCCCGTCGCACGCTATTCCGTAATACGATCATGGGAGTATACACTCGCACAGAAAGATTCAATGGAGCTTATCGACCACGCGATCGGCTATCCCTGTTTTGTAAAGCCAGCAAATGGAGGGTCCTCCGTCGGCGTCACCAGGGCCCGCTCGCGTGAAGATTTGCCGCACGCCTTCGAAGCCGCTTTCGCCTACGACGACAAAGCCGTCGTAGAACAAGCCGTCATCGGCCGCGAGGTCGAGTGCTCCGTCCTCGGCAACGAGCACCCGGAAGCCAGCATCGTCGGCGAAATCGTCCCCGACCGGGACTTCTACGACTACGACTCCAAGTACTCCGCCGAATCCACCACCGCGCTCTATATCCCGGCCCCCGTCACCGACATGGTCGCCGACCGTGTCCGTGACCTTGCCGTGCGCATGTACCGCGTCATGGGCTGCGAAGGCTATGCCCGCGTCGACTTCTTCCTCACACCCGGGGACCAGGTCATTGCGAACGAGGTGAACACGATTCCCGGGTTCACCAGCATCTCGATGTATCCCAAGCTCTGGGAAGCGACCGGACTCGACTATACGCCGCTCCTCACGCGCATCCTCGAACTCGCCTTCGAGCGCCACGAACGGAGGGCGAAGCGATGATCGTGAAGCGCAACCGTCCGAAGAAAGCGGCCGGCGTCCGCGCCATCATCCGCCGCAACCGCCCCACCGTTGGCAACGCTCCCCGCAAGATCGTTCGGCGCGGAGGCGGGGGTGGGGGTGTCATCGGCGGCGGCCCACCCCGCGGTCCGCGATTCGGCAAGCCGGCCTTCCTTTCCTGGCGCCCCTCCAGGGGCCTGATAGCCATGGTCTCGGTTGCTTCCGTCCTTGGTCTGTTCGCCTATGGCGGTTTCTGGGTCTGGAACTCGCCGATCTTCAAGATCAGCGATGTCCAGGTGGCCGGGAATAACCGCATCGCCACACCGACCGTCGTCGAAGCCACTGGCCTCATTGGCGAGAGCATGTTTGAGGCCGACCTTGCCGAAGTGCAGCGCGCCATCTACTCGCTGCCGCTCGTCTACAACGTCAGCATCGAACGCGATTGGCCAAACACCATCCGCATCGTCATCGACGAGCGCGAAGTCTGGGGCACCTGGGAACAGGACGGGGTGGAGTACACCATCGACCGCGAGGGGGTGGTCCTTGGCACCGGCCCCGGCCCGGCGAACGGACCGGTCATCCGTAGCTCAGAAGAAGGCTCGCGCCTCACCGGCGACCGCGTGGACTACCAGGCGGTCGATGCCGCCGCTGAGATTTACGAGAAGCTCCCCCGCTACCTCGGCGCCACCGTGGCTGAAGTCGCCTTCACCCGCGGCCAGGGCGTAACGGTCACTACCACGAGCAACCAGGTCGCCCTCCTCGGCGATTCCAGCTCCATCACCTACAAGCTCGAAGTTTGGGCCGCCCTCGCCACCGAGGCCCAGCAACGCCGCATCAACTACACCACCATCGACCTGCGCTACGGCAACAGGCCGGTGCTCAACTAAAGGGGTTCCATCATGCGTCGACGTTCAACCGTAGCAGCCATCGATATCGGCTCCACCAAGGTCGCCGTCATAGTCGGCGATGTGGGTGACCATGGCGAAACGCGCATCCTCGGAGTCGGCGTGGCGCCGGCGGCCGGGCTCTCGCGTGGCGTGATCGACAACATCCAGAGCGCCCGCGATGCCATCAGCATCGCTGTCGAAAAGGCCGAGCAGGCCTGCGGCATGCGCATCCTTAGCGCCATCGTCGGAATCTCTGGCGGCCACATCGCCAGCCAGAACAATCGCGGCATCGTGGCCGTCCCCGATCGCTCGCGCCCCATTTCCGCCGACGACCGTTCGCGTGTCCTCGAAACCGCCGGCCAGATCGCTATCCCCACCAACCGCCAGGTCATCCACATCGTCCCTCGCGGTTATTGGGTCGAAGGCACCGACCAGGTAAGCGATCCGGTCGGCATGTTCGGTGGCCGTCTCGATGCCGAGGTCCACATCGTCACCGGCGCCGTCTCGGCCATCCAGAATCTCACCAAATGCGTCGAGGGTGCGGGCGTCCAGGTGGATGACATCGTCCTCGAATCCATCGCCTCCGCGACGAGCGTGCTGGAAGAGCAGGAGAAGCAGCAGGGCGTCGCGCTGGTCGATATCGGCGGCAGCACCACCTCAATCGCCGTCTACGATGAAGGGACAGTCGCCCACACCGCCTGTCTGCCCATCGCCGGCTCGCACCTCACCCACGACCTGGCGCGTGTCCTCCGCTGCCCCTGGGAAAGTGCCGAAACCGTTAAGTGCACGCGCGGAGCGGCTTACGCCGATCCCGCCATCGCAAACGAAAGCGTGGAGATCCACGCGTTCGGTACGCAATCCACCAAGCAGGTGCCGCTTGGACACGTCTGCGAGATTCTCCAGGCCCGCACCGAGGAAATCCTCGAAATGGTCGCCCTCGAGCTGAAGCGCGTGGGCTACCTGGACAGAATCGCCGCCGGAATCGTGCTTGCCGGTGGCACCTCACAGCTCCGCGGCCTCCCCGAAGTTGCCGAGAACCGCCTCGGCATCCCGGCTCGCCTCGGCCGCCCTCATGGGTATTCCGGGCTCTCCGATCTCATCGGGACGCCCGCTTTTGCCACCTCGATTGGTCTCGTGGAGTACGCCTTCGGCGGTCGCGAGCGCGTCATCGAAACGGCTGGCCCCACCTTCGAGATGCCGGTCGGCGGAATCTTCCGCCGCATCGCGTCGATTGGGAGGGCACTCATGCCTCAGTAACCACGGGAGATGGAATGAGCTTCTTCGACGAACCCCGCAGTCAAAACTCATCCACACAAGGGAAGGACACCGAAATGAGCATTCGTTACGACACCGAACTGCTGCCCGATATCAAAGTCGTCGGCGTTGGCGGTGGTGGCTGCAATGCCGTCAACCGCATGGTCCGCGCGAAAATCGCCGGCGTGCAGTTTGTCGCCTGCAACACCGATGCCCAGGCGCTCATGTCGTCCGAAGCCGGTCACCGCATCCGCATCGGCGAAAAGCTGACCAAGGGTCTCGGCGTTGGCGGCGACCCCACCAAGGGCGAACGCGCCGCCGATGAATCACGCGACGAGCTCTACGACATCCTCCGCGGCACGGAGATGGTCTTCGTCACCGCCGGCATGGGCGGCGGTACCGGCACCGGCGCCGCACCCGTCGTTGCTGAAATCGCGAAGGACCTCGGCGCCCTCACCATCGGCGTGGTTACCAAGCCATTCGCCTGGGAAGGCGCGCGCCGCATGAAGCAGGCCGAAGAAGGCCTCCAGCGCCTCGCCGATAAGGTCGATACGCTCATCGCGATCCCGAACTCGCGGCTCATTGAAATCTGTCCGCCAAACGCTACGATCGAGGAAGCCTTCGAAACGGCCGACGATGTTCTTCGTCAGGCCATCCAGTCCATCTCGAACATCATCAGCCAGAACGGTTCGATCAACCTCGACTTCAACGACGTCCGGGCCACGATGAGCCAGGCCGGCCCCGCGCTCCTCGCCGTTGGCAAGGCCGCAGGCGAAAACCGTGCGGTCGAGGCCGCCCGGGCAGCCACCACCAGCCCCATCCTCGATCAGTCGATCGAAGGTGCCCAGAGCGTGCTCTTCAACGTCACGCACAGCGGCAACCTGCAGCTCCGCGAACTCGATATGGCCGCCCGTGTCATCGCCGAGGTCGTTGATCCGTCCGCCAACATCTTCTTCGGCGCCGTGGTCGATCCGCGCGTGGGCGAAGAAGTCCACCTCACCGTTATCGCAACAGGCTTCATGCCAAAGGTAGCCACCATCGATGAACCGATGGAAACCAGCCGCATCCGCGACTACAACCTGCCTGGTGTGAGCAACATGGAAGACGCTGAACTTCCCGCTTTCCTGCGCCGGAATATCCGTTCCCTGAACAGTGCCCGGTCGTTTGAGGAGGGGAGTATCGCGAAGCTGGCTGAAAGGAGGTAGCTACCTAACCGAGTGCGCATAGTCCGGAAGGACTCGGGGCTTGATGCAATGGGAGATGGCATCAAGCCCCTTTTTCTTCACACCCGTTACCCCGCCGGTAGCTACCCCCGTTTCAGCCGGACGGGTAACGTAACACACCGCTTTACACAAAGACTAGCCTTTCCCGCGCATTCACCAAATGTCGCTTCGTTGTAACCCGTGTCCTCCCGACCTACCTCACGGCCCAGAACCGGATCACTACCTGGTTCGCCTTCCGCTCACCACTCCCCACGAAGACTGTCCGCGTCAGCCACTGGTACTGCTCCGCCGAGGTCTCGAATCGCGGCGTCGTCCGGAAATACACCTCCGCCGGGTCCACCGGCTCCCCCCGGTTCAGTCGCTCCATCACCTCTGGCGAAGCGTGCCGCAAGCACCGGTTCACAATCGTGATCAGTGCGCCATCGTCCGTCTCCAGCGCGTAGCTCGCCTCCAGTTCGAGCACGCCGTCCGGGCGCACGATCTGCCAGTCTGCCCCCGGCAGCACCTTCCCTTTCAGGTTCGGCCCCTCAAATGTCCCACCGACGATCGGGACAACCCGCCGGTGCCCTCGCGGCGTCTCCCCAAAGTCGATGATCGGCGAGACGTCCACGTGCGTGATGAATGCGAATTCCAGTTCCAGGTCAGGCAAGGCTCGAGTCATCCTTTGCGTTGAGAGTCTCCCGGTCGAAGCCGGCAATCTGCTTGTACCGGGCCGCCACCTCCTCCAACTCCTCCGCCGAAATCACATCTTCCAGCCGTTCGAACCCATTCGGAGCGCGCTCCTCCACCATCTGCATGACAGCCTCGGGGCCCTGTCCCCGGTTCGCCAGCACTATCCGCGAGGTTGGTTCCAGCCGTTCGGCCTCATAAGCGCGTAGCGCCCCTTCGATGTTGCCCTTCCTCGTCAACGCCTCCGCCAGCGACGAGGCATCCAGGATCGCCTGCGAGGCCCCGTTCGAACCGATCGGGTACATCGGGTGGGCGGCGTCACCCAGCAGAGTCACCCGCCCGAACGACCAGCGGTCCACCGGGTCCCGGTCGGACATCGGAAACTCGTAAACGGCTCCAGCGCCGCGTATCAGTTCGGGCACATCAAGCCAGTCGAACCGCCACCGCTCGAACTCCGGGAGGAACTTCGCTATGGGCACTTCCCGGTTCCAGTCCCGCGGCGGCTCTGCGTCGCCACCGACCGTAAGCTCGGCCACCCAGTTCACGAGTGAATGGCCTCGCTTTGCCATCACCGCCGAAATTGGATAGGCGACGAACTTCTGGCTCGCGTGCCCGGCCATGATCATCGAACGTCCCGTCAGGTAGGGCGACGTCTTCGTCGTCCCCCGCCACAACAACCGCCCGGAGAATTTCGGCTCTGTCTCGCCGGGGTAGAAGTGCTTCCGCACCACCGAATGAATACCGTCAGCTCCAACCAGTGCGTCGCCGCGAACTGTGGCGACCTTCGCACCTGTTCTCCGGTCCACGAATTCGGCGGTTACTCCGTCGCCATCCTGCTCGAAGGCAGCCAACGCATGTCCGGGTGCAACGTTTTCATCACCGATGCGTTCCTTGACCGCTTGCAGCAGCGTCATCTGCAGTTCGCCACGATGGACCGAGTACTGGGGCCACCGGTACCCCGCAGCCTTGCCGCGCGGCTCCGACCAGATTCGCTGGCCATGCTTCGTGTAGTACGCGAGTTCCGCTGTCTCGATTCCCGACGCCGCAAGGTGCGGCTCCAGGCCCAGCAACGTCAGCACTCGTACCGAATGCGGTAGCAGGTTGATGCCAACGCCAAGCGGCCGGAATTCGCTCGCTGCCTCGAACACGCGGCACTCGATTCCCTGCTTTTGCAGCGCCAGCGCCAGCGTGAGCCCGCCGATCCCGCCTCCCGCGATAAGAATGGCCATGGCCGCGCAGTCTACCCGCCGTCCGCGCCACCGCGAAGCGGCGTCGGCTCTCCATCCTCATGGCCCGAACACGCCCGCACCGGCAACGGCGGATACTTCCGGAACCGCGGATCGGTCGCCGCCAAACCACAGAGCCAGAACACCGAGCCCCTCCCGGACCCCACAATCCGCGCGTTTACGCATACCGAACACAACCCGACCCTCGCGTCCATCACCGTCCAGCGAGTATGCCACTCCTCCCGTTCTCCCGTTCTCCCGTTCTCCCTCTCTTCCTTCCTCCCATACACTGGAACCATGCCCGATAACCTCTTCACCATGCTCTCGGCCTTCCGGCCGGGTTCCGCGGCGACTCCGTTCGAAAACTACTGCACCTCCGGACTCGCATACTTCCTCAAACGCGGCCATCACATGCTCACGGCGCTCATCACCTACGCAGCCGGCCACCCGGCCGAACCCGCTGCCATTGTTGAGGTCCAGCCGCGCCTCGCCGAAGCTGGCGTCGCTGACCTCCTTCTCACCTTCGAAGGCGGGCGACGCATCCTCATCGAAGTCCAGGTCGAACCAGGCGCCGACGAATCGCTTCTCCCCGGCCTCGAATCGGTCGCCCGCGAATGGGCCGAACAGCCCGCCTTCGTCATGCTGGGTCTCCGGGCTGAGTCGGTCCCGGCCCCCTGGCAGCCGGTGACGTGGCACCAGGTTGCCGAAGCCCTCGAAGGTGACCCCGACCCGGTGGCTACCGAATTCCGCCAGTTCATCCTCGAGGATCTTCTCGGCGACGGTGAGGCTTCGTTAGATGAAGCAATCGCGACCAACAAGCTTTACGCCATCGGCGGCGCTGCCATCCGGCAGGCGTTCGGGCCGGGAGCTCGCTACGTGAACAGTGCCTCCCGACCGCTCCATGGCCAGTACCGGTACCTGGGCACCACCTTCGCCCCCGATGGCGGCGACATGCAGTACTGGATCGGCATCGTGAACGAAACGGTCCCCCTCGGCGAGCACTACCACCTCATGCTGGCCAGCAAGGAAAAGCCGGTCCTCTTTCCAGTCGAACAACCCCGCGCCACCGGCGACTGGAAGTGGGCGCATTGGACTGGTATGGGCCGCGTCGTCCGGCCAATCACGCCCGTGGAATACGAGGGCCTGCTCGAACGAATCAAAGCCCGATAGGTGCTCCCGCTCTCTGTCACTGCGTAAGAGGGCCAAAGGGGCCATCATGAGAGTCCTCTCATGAACCCCGGCGCCCAATGTGGTCTCATATCCGCATGCACATCCTTCTCGTCGAAGACGAACCACGGCTCGCTACCGCCGTCCGCCGCGTCCTCGAAGAAGAAGGCCACGTCGTCGATTTCGTGGAGGATGGACTCGAAGCCTTCGGCCAGGCCAAAGCCGAACC
>CALFYR010000312.1 GCA_937954195.1 uncultured Dehalococcoidia bacterium | reverse complement strand
GGCGCGATGATCGCCTTGAGGCCCATATCCTCCAGCGCCCACGGGGCATGTTCGCGCGAGGACCCGCAGCCGAAGTTCGGCCCGGTCACCATAAGCGGCGCGCCCTTGAACTCCTGGTTGTTGAGCACAAAGTCCGGGTCCTTCTTCCACTCATCGAAGGCGAACGGCCCGAAGCCCGTGCGCTCGATCCGCTTCAGGAACTCCTTGGAGATGATCTGATCGGTGTCCACGTCCGCGCGGTTCATTGGGATGGCGCGGCCCTTCACTGGCTGAAACTTGTCCATGGGTTACTTCCACTCCCGGATATCGACGAAGTGACCGGCGATGGCTGCTGCCGCTGCCATCTGGGGGCTCACGAGGTGGGTCCGGCCGCCGCGGCCCTGGCGCCCTTCGAAGTTGCGGTTCGAGGTGCTGGCGCACCGTTCGCCCGGCATCAGGATGTCCGGGTTCATGCCAAGGCACATCGAACAGCCCGCTTCGCGCCATTCGAATCCCGCCTCCTTGAAGATCGCATCGAGGCCCTCCTGTTCGGCCTGCGCCTTCACGAGGCCAGAACCGGGGACCACCATCGCCTTCACCGTGTCCGCCACCTTGCGCCCGCGAACAATGTCCGCCGCCACCCGCAAGTCTTCGATGCGGGAGTTCGTGCATGACCCGAGGAAGACGCGGTCGATCGAGATGTCCTGGATGGCCGTCCCGGCCTTCAGGCCCATGTACTGGAGCGAGCGTTCGGCAAGTTCCTTCGCCTGCGGATTGGCCGCCTCATCCGGTGATGGCACCCGCCCCGTGACCGGGACGCTCTGCGCGGGGGTTGTCCCCCACGTCACGCAGGGTTCGATCTCGCCACCATTGAGGGTGACGTTCGTGTCGAATTCCGCGCCTTCGTCGGTCGGCAGCTGGCGCCACGCGTCGAGCGCCTTCTCCCACTCCGCGCCCTGCGGTACGAACTTGCGGCCCTCCATGTAGGCGAAGGTCGTCTCGTCGGGCGCAACTAGCCCGGCTCGCGCGCCGCCCTCGATAGACATGTTGCAGATGGTCATGCGGCCTTCCATCGAAAGGTTCCGAATGACATCGCCCCGGTACTCAATCACATGGCCCACGCCGCCCGAGACGCCAATCTTGCGGATGATCGCGAGGATGACATCCTTCGCGGTCACTCCCGGGTGGAGTTCGCCGTTCACCTCCACGGACATGGTTTTCGGCTTGGCCTGGGGGAGCGTCTGCGTGGCGAGTACATGCTCAACTTCGCTCGTGCCGATCCCGAACGCGAGCGCGCCAAAAGCGCCATGCGTCGCGGTATGGCTATCGCCGCACACGATGGTCATCCCTGGTTGAGTCAGGCCTTGCTCCGGCCCGATGACGTGGACAATACCCTGCCGGATATCACCGACCCCAAACAGCGGCACGCCGAACTCCTCGCAGTTCTTTCGGAGCACTTCCACCTGCTGCACGGAGAGCGGGTCGGTCCATGGCTTGTCGCGGTCGATGGTCGGCACGTTGTGGTCGACGGTCGCGAGCGTGAGGTCGGGGCGGCGGACCTTGCGCCCGGCGAGACGCAGTCCTTCGAACGCCTGTGGCGAGGTCACCTCGTGCACGAGGTGCAGGTCGATGAACAGCAGGTCCGGCTTGCCGGCCTCGCTGGTCACCACGTGGTTATCCCAGATCTTCTGGATGATCGTTCGAGCGTTGGACATTAACTGGGCTCCAGGGCGGGGCGAAATAGGGAACGCAATGGTACCAAAGCCACATTCTCCGGGCTTGCGGCCGGCCCGTCCAAGACCCGCCAGGTATGACCGTTATGCTTCGGGGACTGCCCGTTCAGTTCGCCGCGACTGGCTGCTGGAGCGCCTGCGACACCAGGCTCAGGAGCGCACCGACGCCGCGAGAATGGTGCATGACATACGGCATGCCGGTTTCCTTCACCACGGCGAGGACGCGCCCACTCGCCGCGTGGCTGATGCAGGCGGCATTGACCACCAGCAGGTCGGCGCTCCCCGCCGCCAACGCCAGCGCCTGGGCTCCGTTCTTCGCCGATTCCGGGCCAAGCCAGGAGACCTCAATTCCCCATTCGGAACTGAGCACCCGGCCGGCGTGCTTCTTGAGCCATTCATGCCCGCCGATGAGGACGACCCGGCCACCACGGGGAGGTATCGCCGGGGTGGCGTCATCCCGCGCGAACATGCCGGCCACCTCCGGGTACGCCAGCACCAGTCCACCGAGCTCGAGGTTGAGTTCCTCGGCCTGTGGCCGCTTCGCCAGCCGGTTCAGCTCCTCCGCCGTCTTCTCGTAGGGTTCGCCCGCTTCGAGCTGGAGTTCAAGGAGAACCTCGTAGACGGCGGCCTGGACGCGCAGCGCCCTGAACGTCCCGGTCAGCTCTTCGCACAGGCTCTTCACCTCGTCGGCTTCACCGTGAGCGAGACGTTCGCGCACGACCCGGTCGAAGGCGATGACTCCATCCACATCGTGTCCGCGCTTGCGGGCCTCATCCAGTGCCCGGCCGTACACCACGAGCCGTTGTTCATGGGTGAACGCCTCGGCGCCGACGAATTCGCCGTCCTCGATGAGCCCCGCCAGTTCATTTAGTTTCGAGTCGCCCTTCGGCGCTTCGGAGATCAGGTCGAGCAGTTCGATCAGGACCGATGGGTCGGCGAGGCCGCGCTTGCGAAGGGCCCCGGCGATGACATCGTCCGCAAGCCGCTGTGCCAGGCCGCTGGCGCTGCTCTCCTGCATCACGAACGCGTCGAGCATGTGGGTGTACGACCGCGCGAGCGGTTGTTCCTGGAGTACCGCCAGGTAGCCCGGGAACTGCTCGGCGATGCGCTTCACGCCGTTTGCGGCCGGCTGGTAGGCGGCGAGGAATTCCGCGTACGCGCGCTGATGGCTGGCAAGCGGGATGAACTTCACGAGCCGGCGGCGCTCATCCATGGTCGCCCATTCGAGCGGCCCACCCGCGATGCACGCCAGGCACGCGAGCGCCGCCAGCTGCGCGGTTTCCGCATGGGCCGTTGGCAACTTCTCCAGGCATGCCTCCGTCAGCCAACGAAGTTCGGCAGTCCCCGAATCGTCCGACGGCCAGCGATAGCGCCACTCGTCCATCGACGAGGCATCGAATAACGCGTTCGCCATGATCGCGACGGCGAGCCCGAAGCCATCGGCCCCGATCTCACGGTCGCGAAGCAGGTCGGTGACCCGGTCAACAACCATCCACGAACCGCTTCGCGAGACGGCGAGCAGGTGCGCCACCCGGCAGCAATCGCTCAGCGTGGGCGAGGCGACTCTGAGCAGCGGATCGTTCACGAGGTACTCAAGCAGGGATGCCGATTCCTTCGATACCAACGCTTCGGGGGCGAAACCCGCGCCCGCCTGGTGAATCTCGACCCGCAACAGCTCCATGACATCGTCGGCCCGGACCGGCTCGTGCATGGGGCCCATTGCCGCGGCGAACATCCGCAGTGCCGACCTGGCGTAGGCGTCTCGCGCGGCGCCGGCCAGCTCATCGTCCAGCGGTGCCGCATCGCCCATGGCCCGCCGCAGCGAGCGCAGGGACGCTTCATCGTCACCGAGCAGGCACTGGCCGATGCCGGTAACGGCTCGCAGTGAAGGAAGGTTCTCTGGGGCCGCCGTCTGCAACAGCGCGGAAACGCGTGGCATCGCCGCGCTCGCATCCTGGTGGACGGCCACAAGCAGTTCGCGCCAGTTCGCCTGCTCGCTTCCCTCGGGCGGCTCTTCAGCCTGCGGGGCGGCGGGGGTTGGCGTTTGCCGTGCAAGGTCACCCGGCGAGAGCCGGTCGCGCAGGAGGTCAACGAGCTCCTCGACGGCGCCTGCGAGCTTATCCAACCGATCAAGCAATGCGTCCTGTCCCTGTGCCGGCAGCTCGGCCGCGGCTTCCGCGGCCTCCAGCGCCTGTTCCAGCTCGATCAAGGGTTCGCTCGGCGGCGCGGCCGGCCCCGGTTGATGCTGGCTCGCACGCTCGAACGCGGCTCGTTCGTCAATCTCCTTCAGTGCCAGGTACTCCCGGACCGCATCGCTCACGTTGAGCTTCTCGCCGAAGTGGCGCTCCAGGATGCGTAACGCCATCGGCTGGGCCGGCAGGAACCATCGCCGCTGGGCCGCCGACCACCGGTACCCGGGGACGAGTTTCACCAGTTCCTTATCGCCGTACTGGCAGGTAATCGAGATTTCCTTGCCCTCGAGTTCGGCGACCGCCTCGCCCGCGGCGGGCGGATGCTCGCGCTGGCGCGCCTCCGCGACTTCCGTCGAAAGGTCCGACGAGGCACTCCAGCCGTCATCCCCGAACAGGTCGTCGAGCGCGAGGATGGTGCCGGGCTGCCGTGGCGCCTGGAGCGCACCGTTCGCGGCGAGCTGGCGCACTCCCGGGATGGTGCGTAGGAGTGCCGCCTCGTGAGGGGCGGCGGACACCAGGTATCGATGCTCATCGGCGCGAATGCTCAACATCCCAGGCGACTCTAGCAGAACCCCCTCCCGGCCGAACTCGGGAGATCACCCAAATGTGGCGGTGGCCGCACCGTCGCCATTTGGTGGACGGCCGGTAGCTTTCTAACCCCGTTCTTATGGCGCAGGCTTGACTCGCTGCGGTACATTCACGTTGCGTTCACTGATGGTGGTCGAGCAGTGGACAGTAAGCATCGAAAGGGTTGCCGGCACGGACATTTCGCAGCGCACAGGGGGTGTGTGCCGCGGTCCGCTCCCATCGCAACGTTCCCTGCTTCTCTCATGACCAACACCCTTCGTCTCGCCGTTGCTTCGTTCCTCACCGCCCTGGTGGGGTTCTCCTTCGCGTCCATTGGCACGGCCAGCGCTCAACAGGCATTCACGGTCACCGTCGCTCCCGCCGCCGCTTCCTACCCGGCGGGGAGCGACGCGGTCTTCCTTGTACGGATCGAGGGCAACACCACCACGCTCCCGAGCTTCACCTACGACGTGGAAGGCGCCACCCTTGCGGGCGTCCTCCCTCCCACCCCGGTCGCAACAAATGTCGCGCAGGGAACGGTCTTCGTGAATCGCACCACGGCTGGCGTCGCCACCGTCACGGTTTCGTTCGCCGGCCAGGAGTTGGCCTCTGGCCAGGTGAACTTCGCCGGGACCGGATCGATCGAAGTCCGCACCACGCTGGATGCAGGCATCAACGCGGCCGCCCGAACGTGGCGCTACGAAATCGTCAGTGCCGGCGGGGCGGTCGTCGCCACCCTTAATGTAAGCACCAGCGGCGATGCTCCCACCGGTTCGGCGGCGACTGCCGCGCTCCCTCACGGTTCGTATGTGGTTCGCCAGGTTCTCGGCAACGACACCGCTACCACCTGTGCGGGCGGCGCCTTCTACTCGGTCGCTGCGCCAACCCGGAACGTCCAGCTCAGCAGCGCGGCCCAGGCCATCGATTTCATCGTAACCCCCTGCCCCGCCCTCCCCGACGACCTGCAAGTCCAGATTCCTGTGGACACCATCGCCCCGGGGTTCGGCCCCGGTGTGGTCGGCGATGCCAGCGACCTCGTCCCGCCGGGTGTCACCCCTGTCAGCGAAGTCGCCGGTGCACGCCAGCCCGGCTTCATTCCTCTGCCCCCGAACACCGGTGATTCGGCTTTGGCCGCCGATGGCAACGGTGTCTCGTCCCTCTCCCTCCTCGCCATTGGCATCGTCGCGGTGTCAGGTGCGCTCTTCGGGTGGTCCCTGAGGAAGCGCGCCGCCCAAACCACGCGCTGATCTTCCTACCTCTGCAGCTGTTTGGTCAGGAGGCAAGACCCGGGTGCGCCATAACGAGGCGCACCCGGGTTAACTCTTTCACCCGATTCCGCGTTTTCTCTTTTTACAAACCGGAGATTGAC
>CALFYR010000311.1 GCA_937954195.1 uncultured Dehalococcoidia bacterium | reverse complement strand
GTCGGGTTTGGTGGGGGAATGGTACGGCAGACGCAGAGTAGTCGCGGCCCTGATGGGTGGTGGCTGACGTGAGGCTTCTCGTTGGCTGGCGCCAGCGGACGGAGGGCTGCAACTCCCAACCAGCTGGGCCGCATGGCGGGCCCGCCTAGTCCCTAAGTCGGAATCTGTGCCGTTCGTCACACCGCGGATGGGGCTGGCGTGCCTACGGTTGGTGTGCATTGCGGCGTTGCGCCACGCCGACTCGCACCTGGAGAGAAGTTTCATGTACGACGTCATTGTTGTCGGCGCGCGCGCCGCCGGTTCGCCACTCGCCCTGCGGCTGGCCCGTGGGGGCCTCAACGTCCTGGTTGTGGACCGGGCGACCTTCCCGAGCGACACCCTTTCGACCCATCTGATGAACAGCGACTCGGTCGAGCGGCTCGCGAAGTGGGGTGTGCTCGATGAGGTGCTGGCGAGCGACCTGCCCACCGCGAACTCCATCGTGATGTCGGTCGATGGCGCTGCGTTCGAACTGAACCCGCCGGGTAACCCGTATCCGGTCATTGCTCCACGCCGGGCGGTGTTGGATACCGCGATCCTGAACGCCGCACGCGAAGCCGGCGCCGAGGTCCGGGAGGGATTCAGCGTACAGAGCCTGATCGGCGAAGGCGGCCGGATCGCGGGGATCATCGGCCGCGACCGTTCGGGCGCCGAAGTCATCGAAAAGGCACGCCTCGTCGTAGGCGCCGATGGCCGTAACTCGCTGGTTGCCCGCCAGGTTGGCGCGGAAAGCTACAACGAGCGGCCTATCCGCGCGGCCCTCTTCTATTCCTATTACAAGGATTGGGAAGGCGAGGCGATGGAGACGCACCACCGCGACGGCCTTTCGTTCTACGCGTTCCCCAGCAACTGGGGCCTCGCCTGCATCGGCTCGTATTGGCCGGTGAGCCAGTGGCCCGAGGTGAAGAAGGACCCGGAGGCGGCGTTGGCCGCGGCCGCGGCCGCCATCCCGGAAGTTGCTGACCGCTTCCGGCGGGCCCGCCGCATTGAGCCCATGCAGGGCTGGGCGGGAACGGCCGCCCGCTACATGCGCTCGGCGGGTCCGGGTTGGGCGCTCATCGGCGATGCCGCCTACCTGAAGGACCCGATCCTGGGCATTGGCATCGCCGACGCCTACCGCGACGCCGACTACAGCGCCGACGCGATCCTCGCCGGGTTTGCCGAAGGTGGCGACGCCATCGAGCAGCGGCTCGCCGCGCACGAAGAGCGCCGCGCGAAGGCGACCGCCGCGACGTACGAGATGAACGACGCGATCGCCCGTGGTCCCTGGACGAAGGAACTCCTCCAGATGCTGCAGGCTGGCGCCCTCGCTTCGCACCGGGCACGCCTCGGGAAGGCCGCCTAGCCACGTTTGAACCGCCCGCTCCACGGCCGCTCCCGTCCTTGCGGCCCTGGGGCGGGCGCCTTCGCGCCTATACCGGGGCTGAACCGTAGACAGCCGGATTTGCACTCCGTTTACAACAAGCGGGCGTGACAACCTTACCTTGGGCGTATGCCGTCCGGGACCGTCGGGCGGCGATGGGGTGGGGTTGGGTGTCGGGAGCGGCGGAGCAACTCCCCGCGTTCGTACCCTTCGCTTCCCTGAACCCCGCGCGGCCGACTCACCCGGCTCGCGGACTCCAAGGGAGGACCGACATGGTCAAAACACATCCAGTGGCATGGCGAAGCGTGGCGCTGGCGGCAGTCCTCGGCGCCGCCGTGCTCGCAGTGCTCGCCTTCCGAACGCCCGCGGGCGCCGCCGATGCATCGGTCAGCATCAGCGGCCTCGCATTCAACCCCGCGAACGTCACCGTGAACGTCGGCGATAGCGTGACGTGGACGAACAACGACGCCGGCATCCAGCACACCGTCTCCTCGGACAGCGGTTCGGAACTCGGAAGCGGGGCGATCAGCTCGGGTGCAACGTATGTGCACGAGTTCAATTCGGCCGGCACGTACACCTACCACTGCGACATCCATCCGACGATGACCGGGACGGTGGTCGTGCAGCAGGTCGCCGAGTCGCCGACGGCTTCGCCCACGAACACGAATACCGCCACGGCCACCAGCGCCACCGGGACCGCAACCCAGACACCCACCCAGACGGCGACATCGACCCCGACGGCGGGGCCACCCACGCTGACGCCGACGAACACGAGCGTCCCGCCGACGGCCACGGCCACAAGTACGACCGTGACCTCGCCAGCGAGCCCGACGCCCGGCGCCCCTAACACGGGCGATGGCGGTTCTTCCGCGGGTTCGAACGCGGGCGCCATCGCGGCGGCCCTCGGCCTGATGGCGGTCATCGGTGCGAGCGGCGCGGCGCTGGCGCTGCGAGGTTCGCTCACGAGGTAGTCCCCTGCGGGCTAACCAGGCCTTAACCCCCACCCTCACCGGTGGGGGTTTTTGCATGCGCAAACAACATCCTCTCCCGAGCGCCCGGGCGTAATCACCGCTAGAGGGCGCGGGACCGTCCTCGGAAATGGGGAAGGGGAAGCCTCTATGCGAAGCATGACTGTCGTGCGGGTAGCCGCGGCATTGGCCATCGGGAGCGCCATCGGCGTCGCCTGGTTCGGGATGGAGACGGCGCACGCTGACGCGAGCGTGACCATCGCCGGGTTCGCGTTCTCACCATCGTCGGTGAGCATCGACGCCGGCGAGACGGTGACCTGGACGAACAACGACGGCGCGCCCCACTCAGTGGCGTTCAGTGGTGGGCCCACCGGCGCAACCATGAACCAGGGCGGCAGCTATTCGCGCACGTTCGATTCGCCGGGCACGTATAGCTACATCTGCGGGATTCACGGCGCATCGATGTCTGGCTCGGTGACGGTGGCAGGCGCCCAGGCGCCCACGGCGACTTCGACGCCGACCGCCGGTCCGCCCACCCTGACCCCGACGAACACGAGTGTTCCTCCGACAGCGACGCCAACCGCAACGGTGACCCCAACCGCCACCCCCACACCCGCCTCGGGAGGGGGCGGTGACCCAACGATCGCCGCGACAACACCGGCCGGCGATTCGACCGACACGCCGACTCCGCCCGGTGGGGACACGCCTACCCCCACCGACCAGACACCTCCGCCCACAACCTCCAGCGATGGCACGGCGACCCCGGCCGCGACCGGCACGCCCGCGAACGACGACGCCGGCGGCGACGACGATGGCGGAGGTTCGAACACCGGGCTGATTGTTGGCGTGGTGATCGCGGTGCTGGCGGGTGTTGGCCTCGCGGGAGCAGGGGTGGCGATGCGGCGGCGTTCAGCGTAAGGCGCGCGTGCCGGGGCCCCCTTGGGAACCGGCGACTCTGGCCCGAGGCTTGGTGGATGGAACGTCCGCTGCTGCGCGGGTACCAGATCGAGACACTCGAGCGGCTCGCCGGTTCGATGAACGCCCTGCCGAACGTGGACATCACGATGATGTACCCGCGCCAGGCCGGGAAGAACGAGCTTGCCGCGACGTTCGTGGCCTTCCTGCTGCGCCTGCATTCGCTCTCCGGCGGCAGCGTGATCGTCACCGCGCCGACGCTGCACCCGCAGGCCGTCATCAGCCGGGAGCGGACGTTCGACGTGATGCGCCGGACGATAGTGACGCTCCGGGGGCGAATCGCCGCCGAGTTCACGGCCGACGCGCTCGCCATCCGGTGCGGGCGGGCTACGGCGACGTTCCTCAGCGCCTCGCCAACGGCGAACGTCGCGGGGCACACCGCATCGATTGCGCTCATCGCCGATGAGGCACAGGACATCGAGCGCGAGTGGTTCGACCGGCAGTTCCGGCCAATGACCGCGAGCACCGGCGCACCGGTGCTCTTGTTCGGTACGCCGTGGACCGGTGAATCGCTGCTGGAGCGCGCTGTCGCGAAG
>CALFYR010000310.1 GCA_937954195.1 uncultured Dehalococcoidia bacterium | reverse complement strand
TCCTGGCTGGCCGAAGCCACCAGCTGGATCCGCTCGCCGATCTGGGCAGCCTCCAACTTGCTCTGGCTCGCCGAGCTCGCGCTCGTGCTCGCCGTCGCCGCCAGCTGCTGCGATCCGCTCGCCAGCCGCTCAACTTCCCGCGCCGAATCCTGCGAAAGCGTGCTCAGCGAAACCGCCGAGCGCGTCACTTCGTCGATCGCGTTGGCGATCTGGCCCGTGGCCGTCGCCATCTGGTCGCTGGAACCCCGCAGCGAATCCGCCGCATCCGTGATGGCCGCCGCGCTCTCGCGCACGTTGCCAATCATGTCGCGGAGGTTCGTCACCATGCCGTTCAGCGCATTGCCGAGGCCGTCCTTCTCGCTCCGGGGGGTAACGCTCGTCGAAAGGTCACCGTCCGAAACAGCAACGGCCGCCGTCGCCATCTCCGAAAGGTAAGCGGTCATCCCGCGGAACGAATCGGCAAGCTCGCCAACTTCGTCGTTCGATGTGAAGTTCAGTTCAACGTCCGTCTCGCCATGGGCGATGCGCTTGGCAGCCGAAACTGCCTGGCCAATGCCCTTGCTGATGCCGCGGCTCAGCCCGAAGCCAACACCGGCCGCAAGAAGGATGGCTACGCCACCGAGGATGAGCACGAGCGTGCTGGCCGAGGAGGCGGCATCGCTGCCGGCCTGGGCTTCGGCCAGGGAGCTTTCGTTGACGTGCGTGAGGAGCGCGGCGATCGACGTGTTCAGGCTCTCGATGGCCGGGGTGAATTCCACACCGAGGGCGGCCAGGGCTTCGAAATCGCCCGCAGCCTGGGCTTCGCCGTAGCGAGCGACCAGGTCTTCGAACACGAGCACGGATTCTTCGGCCGAGGCATAAAGGGCCTGGCCATCAGCGCCGCTCACGTACGCCGCAAGCTCATCGAACGATGTGCTCGCGGCGGTCAGGTCCGCTGTGATGGTGGCGTTCAGCGCCTCAAGCGCCGCGGGATCCGTCGTGTACGCGAGCAGCCCCGCATTCGCCAGGCCAACATCGAAGCCCCGCTTCGTCGAGTTGATCAGCTGCGTCGCGACCACGCCCTCGCGGTACAGCTTGTCTTCCCGGTCGCTCGCTGCTGAAAGCTGCGTTACCGCCACACCGGCGATAATCGCCGCCGGGATGACGGCGATGGCGAAGCCTCCGAGCAGCTTCTTCGTAATCGAGATTTTCAAAGGTTCTTCACTCCCCTGTTGAGACGTGCCGCGGCGCGGCCTTTCCATCCCATCGTCGGGTGATCCCCCTCCCCTTCCGATGGGGGTACTCCCTGACTCTTGGTGAAGCCGCCCGTATTCCTCCAGCACGAACCCTGACCACCCGCTAAACGTCACGACCGCATTTCGTGACACATTTCACATGGATTTCATGCTCACCTGCGAGTGAGCGCGCAACGCCGGGCTATACTGGCTTGGGTAAGAGGGGTACCCCCATGCGAACCGTCTACCTCGTTACCCGGCACCCGGATGTCGCCCGCCTCGGCCCCGAACTCGAACGCGCCGGCTTCTCCGCACCCGCCATGGCCCCGGAACGGCTCGCCAACGACGAACTCGCACCCTCCGCCGATGTCGTCGTCCTCGACCTTCGAGACATCCCTCCCGCCGCATTCAACATCCTCAGCGCCAGCTACGCCGAAAACGGCGTCATCCTTCTCGCCATCGCCACGCCCGAACAATTCGATCGCATCTCCGTCGATCTCCCCATCGACGACTTCGTGATGCTTTCAGCCCCGCCCGAGGAGCTCGCCCGCCGCATCGAACGCGCCCTCTGGCGAAAGCACGGCGTCGATAGCGAGAACTTCGTCCGCTGCGGCGCGCTCGTCATCGACCTATCGAACTACCGCGTGACCGTCGACGAGCAACCCCTGGTGATGACCTTCAAGGAGTACGAGCTCCTCCGCTTCCTCGCCATGAACGCCGGCCGCGTCTTCACCCGCGAACAACTGCTGAACCGCGTCTGGGGTTACGACTACTTCGGCGGCGCGCGCACGGTCGATGTCCACATCCGCCGCATCCGCGCCAAGATCGAAATCCACGGACACGCCTTCATCGAAACGGTCCGCAACGTCGGCTACCGCCTCGTCGCCGAAGCCAAGAAAGACCCCACCGACTAACCCGCGAACAACCGCTTAGGCCCGCGCGTAAGCCAGGACGTCACCCTCAACATCCATACCCACACCAACCTCCGGCGTACCCCCAATCCGCCACGCTTCCCGCGCCCATCCCGCCTCGCCGTGCCAGAATCAACGCACTCGTCCCGTGGAGGTGCGTTCGATGGCGCGCGAACAACGCATGTTTGGTCTCTGGAGCAGTCCCGTCACGCCGGCCGCGCTCGCCGCGTCACTTCGCCTGGGCGAACCCGCCTGGGATAGCGACGGACAAACCCTCGCCTGGATCGAAGGCCGCAGCGACCGGGGCGTCATCGTTACCCAGGGCCCGGATGAACGCTCAACCCGCGACCTCACCTCGGACATCTCCGTCCGCGCGTTCGTCGGCTACGGCGGCGGCGACTTCACGCTCTCCCACGGCGCCGCGTTCTTCGTCGGCCAGGCCGATCAGCGGATCTACCGCCAGGACCTCGTAGGTGGCTCCGCCTGCGCGATTACTCCAGCCTTCGGCGCCGTCTCCACTCCCGTTGTCTCCCCCAATGGCCGCTGGCTCGCCTATGTCC
>CALFYR010000309.1 GCA_937954195.1 uncultured Dehalococcoidia bacterium | reverse complement strand
GGGCGATCCCGGCGCTAGGGCGGCTCGCGCCGAACTACTACATCGTCGATGGAGTTGTGCCGCGTTCGAAGCTGGTTGAGGTGATGGGCGTCGTGGACCAGGTTTCGAAAGCGACCGGCATTCGGATCGCGAACGTGTTCCACGCGGGGGATGGGAACCTGCATCCACTGGTGCTGTTCGACGAGCGCGAACCGGGGATGACGGAACGGGTGCTGGACGCGGCGGCCACGATCATGCGGGCGTGCGTGGACGCCGGTGGCGCCTTGAGCGGCGAGCATGGCATCGGCGCGGAAAAACGCGAGTTCATGCCATGGCTGTACAGCGAGACCGACCTGGAAAACATGGAGCGGCTGCGCGGCGTGTTCGGGAACGACGGGCTCTTCAACCCGTGCAAGCTGCTGCCTGCGGGCACGGGTTGCGGGGAAATGGGGAACCAGGCGGCAGCCGTGCGCGCGGCGGGGCCGGACGCCTATGTCTGAATCGAAGGCTTCCGCGATGCTGGTGGCCGGCGCCGAACCGGCAGCTTCGTTGACGCCGAGGTCGATGGGTGAGCTGCGCGAGCTGGTTGCCACCGAGGAGCCAGCCACAATCGTCGTCATGGGCGGCGGGACCATGCTCGAGCTTGGGGCAGCGCCGCGGCAGCCATTTGGGGTTGTAAACGTGAGCCAGGCGCTTTCGGGCCCGATCGAACACGCGCCGGATGACCTGACCGTGGTCGTACCCGCGGGCCTGACCATCGAAGCCGTCAACCGGCGGCTGGCGGAGCACAGCCAGTTCCTGGCGCTGGACCCGGGGCTCCCATCGAGGGCGACGGTCGGGGGAACACTGGCGGTCGGTGTTGGAGGGCCGCTGCGCACACGTTACGGGCTGCCACGTGACCTGGTCCTCGGGATGACCGTGCTTCGTGCCGATGGCGAATTGGTCAAAGCGGGCGGCCGGGTCGTAAAGAACGTGACTGGCTACGACCTGATGCGGTTGTGGTGCGGCTCGCTTGGGACGCTGGGGATCATTACGGAGGTGGCGCTGCGGGTGGCTCCGCTGCCCGATACGGTGGACCTTGCACGCGGCGTGCCGGACTTCGCCGAAGGCGTCGCCGCCATCGAACTGCTGCACTGGAAGGATATCCGGCCGGAGACGGCGGAGATTGTGTCGGAACGGGGCCGGGGCGTCGTGCTGCACACGCGCGTGCGGTTGGAGGCAGCGGCCACGGCGGCCGAGGTCCTGCGGTCCGCGAAGGAGTCGGATGAAGGGCCATACCTTCTCGCGCGCGACGCAGGGGCGCGAGAAGGGGACGCGTTGAGCGTGCG
>CALFYR010000308.1 GCA_937954195.1 uncultured Dehalococcoidia bacterium | reverse complement strand
AGCGCAATCAGTATCAACGTCGACGAATCCAGCATGTCCCCACTCCCTTCACCCGGAGCATCGGCGAACGCTCGTTGCGGACGGTACGGAGAAGCGCCCGGTCCGCATTGCGGTTTTGTCGCAATGCTCACCACCAGACAAGACGTAACGTGGGGATGATTAGTTCCCGGGCAGCAGGGACGCGAGGACATCCTGGACGTTGTTCCCCCCACCCACGGTGAACCATTCCTCACGCAGCGTGCGGGCAACGATGCCTGGCGGGAACAACGCCTCCGGGTCGCCTCCGGGAAGCTGGGACCTGTGCGCGGCGATTGCCGCCAATTTCCGTTGCGCTACTTCCTCGATGCGGATCGACAGCTGGGGCGTATCGGTGCCGATTTCCCCGCGCGACGGTTTCGGCGGATCGCCCATCATGCCCAGGCACTTCTCCCACTGGGGGATGAAGAGGCCCTTTGGGAAGGCCGCGAACAACAGCACCGGCGCCGGGTCGAGTCCCTCCCATGCTTCCACGACCCACCGGTAGAGCGCGATGTGGTCCGGGTGGCCGTAGGCGCCATCGGGGCCAAGCGCGAGAACAAGAACGGGTTCGTGTTCCGCTACCAGTTCGCGGATGCGGTCGACTGGTGGCGCTTGTTCCCGCAGTTCGCCATCGGGGAGGCCCCAGCAGCGCGGCGGCCCGGCGCCAAGAATGGCGCAGGACTCCGCCAATTCTTCGAGCCGCACGCGACCAACGTTTTCGCGCGCGGTGTCCCCGCCGTCGTGACGCTTGCCCTTCTCACCGGCGGTGGCGCACTCGACCACGCAGGTCCAGCCCGCATCGGTCGCCAGCGGTATGAGCCCGCCGAAGGCGTACGCCTCGTCGTCAGGATGGGGCGTGAGCACAAGGATGTCGGACACGCCTTCATCGTACGGAGTGTTCGAGACAAGCCGAAGGGCCAGTGGTAGAGTTCCCGCGGTTTGCCGGTCACCCGCCGCTGGTACAGACTTTCAACACTCTGTCGAAACGTGAGGTTCCTCCATGCCCGGAAGGCTCGAAGGTAAGGTCGCAATCGTCACCGGCGCTGGCCGGGGTATCGGCCGTGGTGAGGCGTTGCTGCTCGCCCAGGAAGGCGCGCGTGTCATCGTGAACGACTTCGGCGGCAGCGCCGCCGGCGACGGCGGCGACGCGTCGCCCGCCGAAGAAGTTGTTGCCGAAATCAAGAAGATGGGCGGCGAGGCGCTGCCGAACTTCGGTAACGTCGCCTCCATGGCCGATGGCGAGGCGATGGTGAAACTCGCGATGGATACGTGGGGACGGCTCGACATCCTCGTGAACAACGCCGGCATCCTCCGCGACCGCATCATCTTCAATATGACCGAAGAGGAGTGGGACGCGGTCATAGCGGTACACCTGAAGGGCCACTTCACGATCACGAAGTTCGCTTCGATCGTGATGCGCCAGCAGCGCGGCGGGCGCATCGTGAACACGTCCTCCGAATCGGGGCTGGGGAACCTCGGCCAGGCCAACTATTCGGCCGCGAAGGAAGGAATCACCGGACTGACGCGTACCCTCGCATTAGACCTGGGGAAGTATGGCGTCACAGCCAATGCGATCCGCCCACGGGCGGCCACCCGCCTCACGCTGAGTCCGGAGATGGAAGCTGCAAGGGCTCGCCGCCAGCAGATGGCGGCACAGGGTGGCGGCGCACCCGCGGCGGAGGCGCCCGCCGAGGCCAACTCCTCGCAGGAAGCGCTTGGTCGCATCAGCTCGATGGCGCCGGAACTGGTCGCACCCCTGGTGGTGTACCTCTGCCTCGATAAGGCGGCGAACATCAACGGCCGCGACTTCATCGTCGGCGGCGACGAAATCAGCCTGATGAGTCTGCCTACCCGCGAACGGACGATCTACCAGCCGGGCGGCTGGGACCTCGACTCGCTGGAGCGCGTATTCCCGGGCACGCTCGGAGCTGGAGTGGTGAATCCCAAGCCTGCGGAGGGCTAAGACTTAAGCTCCCGATCCCAAACGACGCCGAGCCCTGAGAAAGGCTCGGCGTCGTCATTTCGGACGGTGACCCACTTCAGGCTGCCTGCGGTGGGAGGCCCTTGACCGCGGTGATTCAATCGTAGTGTGACACGCGGCACGCCCGAGGCTGGCGGGAACTACGTTTGAGGAGGCTCTCCATGCTTGAGACTTCGTTCACCAGGAAGTTCGGCGTCCGGTTCCCCATCATCCAGGCGGGCATGAACGCGGCCGGGCCCGAACTCGCGGCGGCAGTGTCGAACGCCGGCGGACTGGGCACGCTTGGCACCATAGGCAAATCGCCGAACCAGGTCGCCTCGGAAATCGCACGGACCCGGGAACTGACTCCGCAGCCGTTTGCCGTCAACGTGGTCACCTTCGAATGGGCCCCTTTCGCCTTCGACCTTGCGACGACGGCGATTGAGGCTGGCGCTCCAATAATCACGGCTTCGTTCGGCGACCCGGAGCGGGTAGCCCACGCCGCCAGGGAGGCGGGACGCAAGACCATCATCCAGGTGCAGCACATGGATGGCGCCAGGCGTGCGATCGAATTCGCGCCCGACCTGCTCATCGTCCAGGGAAACGAGGCAGGCGGCCACACCGGCACGCGGGGCACCCTCTCATTCGCGGCGCAGGTGCTCGACATGGTAGGCGATACGCCGGTGGCGGTTGCCGGCGGAATCGCGAACGGCCGCGGGCTTGCCGCCGTCCTCGGCATGGGCGCGGCAGCCGCTGTCTGCGGGACGCGCTTCAAGGCGACTTACGAATACCCGGATGCGGAGTACCTGAAGCAGCAGGTGATCGCCAGCGACGGCAGCAACACCACCGATGACGAGATCAATGACACTGCCTACGGCATGGAGTGGCCGCAGGGCGTCGTCGGCCGGGCAATCCGGAACGGCTTCCAACACGAATGGGAAGGGCGTACACAAGAGCTGCGCTCACTTGTGGCAAGTCAGCCACCCTTCACGTTCGTCGGCGAACTTGCGGCGCAGGGAGCCGCGGTGAATTGGGCTGGTGAATCATCGGGGCTTATCACCCGGATCGAACACGCGGCTGACGTGGTAACAGGCATGACGAAGGAGGCCGAGGAGCTACTCGGTCGGTGGGCGGCGGTGTCCGGGACCGCGACCCGGTAACGCCGTTGGCGTAGACTCGCGCGCATTCCACGCTGGAGCACGCCATGGGCCGCCTTTCCGAACGAGTCGCATTGATCACCGGTGCCGGTTCGGGTATCGGCCGGTCTTCCGCTTTGCGAATGGCGAGCGAAGGCGCGGCCGTGATGTGCGCCGACATCGACCGGGCCGGCGCCGAGCAGACTGCAGCCCAAATTGCCGAACACGGCGGCAAGAGCGCCGCGATCGAACTGGACGTGACCTCCGAAGATGCCGTGAAGGACGCGATCGAACGGACCGACCGGGAACTCGGCGGGCTGAACATCGTCTTTAACAACGCGGGCATCGGCGGCCGCAACATGAGCTGGGAAGACGTCATCAACGTGAACCTGACTGGCGTGTACTACGGGACGTTTCACGGGTGTGCTGCCCTGGCTGCGCGGGGCGGAGGGAGCGTGGTAAACACGGCCTCAGTCGCCGGCCTGGGCGGCCTGGTGGGCATGCCCGTTCCCGGAATGGAGAACGCGCCGGTGCTGCCAGGGGCGGGCGGATACGTGGCTTCGAAGCACGGGGTCATCGGCCTGACGCGGCAGTTCGCGGTCACCTACGGGAAGCGCGGCGTGCGCGTGAATGCCATCGCGCCCGGGTACATCGTCACACCCATGACGGCCCTGGTGAGGGAGATGCCCGAGTCAGAAGAGTTCTTGAAGACGCTGCACCCCATGGGCCGCCTCGGCGAACCGGAGGAAATCGCGGCAGCTGCAGCCTTCCTCGCCAGCGACGATGCGTCGTTCATTACCGGCGTAGTACTACCGGTGGATGGTGGCTACACGGCCCGCTAGGGAACCAATCAATGCGTCCCGGCGTCTGGCACGGCATGCCCCATCTTCTCTTCGGGCTCGGAGTTCCCTGTGCCCTTCTCGTGGCCGCTCTTCTTCCTGCGGCGCTGGCAGACGACCGCACGCCGCCCAGGTACGAGGAACACGCCCACCGACTCAAGACCGCGGCCAGCCACAGCTCCGACATCAGGCCCGGATCAGCGCGTGTGCGAGAGTTGCAGCCGTTGGCCGGCGCTGAGTCGCCCGATGCGGTCGAAGGCCGCGTCCGCTGGGTCGGTCCGTTCGGCATGCCGATGGTCGATGTGCGCGTAACCGAACGCACGACCGACTCGCAGGTCTACCTGTGGCGAATCGCTCTTGCCTGGGGCGGACTCGCAGCGGGGACGCTCGTCCCGCCAGCACTTGTGGTGTGGCGGAACACCCGAACCTGACGATGCGCCTACGCGGGCCGCAGCTCGACCGCGACTTCGGCCCTCTCCTTTGCGTCGGTCCGCAGCATCGGCACGCGCTCGTGGCGTTGCCAGAGCGGGAGCTGGTCCGCGTAATGCGGACTGTCGGGATCTCCCGAGGACCCGGCGGGGACGATCCAGGAGGCTCCTTCCGGGTCGGCGAAGTCCACCACCTGCCGGTATACCGAAAGGCTCGCGATCACGAAGTCGTTCTTACCCGACACCGTGTATCCAGCGCACTGCA
>CALFYR010000307.1 GCA_937954195.1 uncultured Dehalococcoidia bacterium | reverse complement strand
CCCGCCCCCGTAAGTTTGCCCATGGCATCGACGTAATCGAGATTCACCGGGTGGCCGATGTGTTGGCCCGCCACGGCGACCGGTTCCTGAATCGCGTGTACACCCCGGACGAGATTGCGCACTGCCGAGGGCGAGTACAGGAGCTGGCGGCGCGGTTCGCCGCGAAGGAAGCGGTGATGAAGGCCCTGGGAACGGGCGTGCGCGGGGTCGGCTGGAAGGACATCGAAGTGCTGCCGAACCGCCGCGGGAAGCCGCTCGTGTTCCTGTACGGGCGTGGGGCAAAACGGGCGGAGGACATCGAACTGCGCGGGCTGGAGATATCGATGACGCACCTGGAAGACATCGCGATGGCGAGCGTCATCGGCGAGCGGGCGATGACGGAAGCGGAAGACACACCACGGCGGGGCGAGAACGCGCTCCAGCTCATCCGGGAAAAGGGACTGCGATGAAACTGGTAACCGCCGCAGAGATGCGCGAACTCGAGGCCGCTGCCGTTGCCTCGGGGGTAACCGAGGCGCAGCTGATGGAGGAGGCGGGCCTCGCGGTCGCGCAGGAAGCGTGGATGCTGCTCGGGACGCTCGAGGGCCGGCGGATCGCCGTGCTTGCCGGGCCCGGGAACAACGGTGGTGATGGACTGGTCGCGGCGCGGCACCTGAGCGACTGGGGCGCCGAGGTCATTGTGTACCTGCCGAAGTGGCACCGGCACGAGGAGCGATTCGAAGAGCTGAAACTGCGCGAGATCCCACTGGTGGACGGCCGCGAAGATGGCGATACGAGCGACCTGAAGGCGCTGCTGGGGAGCAGCGACCTGGTCATCGACGCGCTGCTGGGCATAGGGCAGGAACGGCCGCTCGAAGACGGCGAGCCGATCGCCGTGGCGCTGCGGGAGGTGGCGGCGGTGCGGGGGAGCTTCCAGCCGCCCAAGCTGCTCGCAGTGGACATCCCGACCGGGGTCGGGGCGGATTCGGGGACGGTCGACCCGTTCACCGTGACGCCGGACATGACCGTGACGTTCGGGCTGCCCAAGGTGGGGATGTACCAGGCCCCCGCGAGCGCGCACATCGGCCGGGTGCAGGTCATAGAAATTGGTATACCGAAAGCGGCAATCGAAAAGGTGCAGCTGGAACTGCTGACCTCGCGATGGGTGCGAAACCACCTTCCGGGCCGGGCGGAGGACGCGAACAAGGGCACGTTCGGGCGGGTGCTCGTAGTAGGTGGGTGTTCCCATTATCGAGGGGCGGTGACGCTGGCGGCGACGGGGGCGTACCGAGCGGGCGCCGGGTTGGTGACCATCGCGTGCCCGGCTCCGGTGGCGGATGCTTTGACGCCGGCGATTGCCGAGACGACGTGGTTGCCGCAACCGGCGGCCGAGGATGGCGGGCTGACCGGCGAGGCAGCGATCGTTCTGCGGGGCGAGTGGCCGAACTACAGCGCTGCCGTGTTCGGTCCGGGCTTGGGCCACACGGACGAGACGCGCGCGCTGTGCTGGGCGGTGTTCCCGGACTTCGAAGACCTGACGCGCGGGGCCGTCATCGATGCGGACGCGCTGAACGCGCTCGCGGCGATGGCCGATGGCCCCGAGCGCGTGCCTTCGAACGCGATACTCACACCCCACCCGGGCGAAATGGCGCGGCTAATGAACACGACGGCGCCAGAAGTGCAATCGCGGAGGCTGGAGATCACGAAGGAAGCAGCCGCGAAGTACGGGTGCACGGTGGTGCTGAAAGGAGCCCATTCGGTGATTGCCACAGCGGATGGCCGGGCCAGCCTGAGCCCCTGGGCGAATCCCTTGCTGGCTACGGCCGGCAGCGGAGACGTCCTTGCGGGGATGATTGGCGGGTACCTGGCACAGGGCATGGAACCGTTCGAAGCGGCGTGCATGGGCGTCTACCTGCACGGCGCAACCGGCGAAGCGCTGCGCGAGGAGTACGGCGATGCCGGGCTGCTCGCGGGCGAAATCGCCGCACGGCTCCCGCGGGTAGTGAAGGACGTAGTCGCGCCGTGATGTACACTCTGGCGAAGTCGTGAGCAGCAACGCGTCTACCGGCCGCCGCATCGTAGTCACGGGGGTCGGTCTCATTACCGCACTCGGACATAACGCCTGCGATAACTGGGACAGCCTCGTGAATGCCCGTTCGGGCATCCGTCGGATCACCCTGTTCGACCCCGAAGGGCACGACTCGCAGGTTGCCGGCGAAGTGCCGGACTTCGACCCGACGGCCTACATGGATCGCAAAGAAGCACGCCGGGCGGACCGCACGACGCAGTTCGCGTTCGTGGCGGCGGACGAGGCCCTGAAGCAGGCGAACTACACCATCGACCCGGAGAACGGCACCGATGTGGCGATCATTGTGGGTACGGCCATCGGCGGCGTTACCACGCTCGTGAACGAGTACGACACGATGCTGGCGAAGGGACCGGGGCGCGTGAGCCCGTTCCTGATGCCGATGATGCTTTCGGACATGACGAGTGGCCAGCTGAGCATCCGGCTGGGAGCGAAGGCCGTGAACTACAGCCTGATTAGTGCCTGCGCCAGCGGGGCCGATAGCATCGGCGAGGCGGCGAATATCATCCGGCGGGGCGACGCGGAGGTCGCAATTGCGGGGGGAACCGAGGCAGCCATCACGCCGATTTGCATGGCAGGGTTCTCCGCCGCGAAAGCACTGACCACGGCGAACGATGACCCTGCGCGCGCCTCGAAGCCATTCGACCTGAACCGGGATGGCTTCGTGATGGCGGAGGGCGCCGGGCTGCTGGTGCTCGAATCGGAAGAACACGCCCTGGCGCGCGGCGCGACAATACTTGCCGAATTGGCGGGCTATGGTGCGACCAGCGATGCGTTCCACATTACCCAGCCGGACGAAAACGGCGAGGGCGCCGCACGGGCGATGCGCAAGGCGCTCAAGCAAGCGGGACTGGAATCGGACGACATCGACTACGTGAACGCGCACGGGACTTCGACACCCATGAACGACAAGCTTGAGACGCTGGCCCTGAAGAAGGTGTTCGGCGAGTACGCCTACGAACTGCCGATTAGCTCGACGAAATCGATGACAGGCCACCTGCTCGGGGCTGCCGGTTCGGTCGAAGCCGGGTTCAGCGTGCTGGCGCTGCAACACCAGGTGATCCCTCCGACCGCGAACTACGAAACGCCCGACCCCGACTGCGACCTGGACTACGTGCCGAACACGGCGCGTTCGGCGCAGATCGAGGCGGTGATGACGAACTCGCTCGGGTTTGGCGGGCACAACGCGAGCCTGATCTTCCGCAAGTACAGGCCGAGCGCATGACCCAGCTCGCCACTTCCCACGAAGTACGGCCACGCTGGCGCCTCCGAGACCCCTACGCCCACCAAAAAGGCATCCCTCGATTCCCCCGCATTGTCGCGACCGTGTTGGCGGCCCGGGGAATCACGACACGGGAGCAGGCGGACCTGTTCTACAAGCCGCACACGATGGCGGACCATGATCCCCTCATCCTCCCGGGGATGAAGGAAGCGATCCGGCGCGTACGCCAGGCGATTGACGCGCACGAAACGATCGCGCTCTTCGGCGACTTCGATGTGGACGGCGTGACGAGCGTAGCCGTGCTCCACGAGGGCCTGCGGCCGCTCGGAGCCTCGCTCGTTACCTACATCCCCGACCGGTTCGCCGAAGGGTACGGATTGAACCTCGGCGCGGTGCGGAGACTTCGCGACCAGGGGTGCGGGCTGCTGGTGACCGCCGACTGCGGAATCTCATCGGTGGCCGAGGTTGCCTACGCGAACGAGCTCGGGATGGACGTGATTATCCTGGACCACCACACGGTGCCGGAGGAGATGCCGGCGGCGCTCGCGGCGGTAAACCCGAAGCGCAAGGATTCGCCGTACCCGTTCGATGAACTGGCGGCGGTGGGCGTGGCCTACCGGTTCCTGCAGGTGCTGTACGAAGACCTCGGGCGGAAGCTGGACGACAGCAGCTTTGTGGACCTGGCCGCGCTGGGCACGGTGGTGGATGTTGCCCCACTGTTCGATGAGAACCGGAAAATTGTGACCGACGGGATCGCGCAGATGCAGCGGTCGCTGCGGCCGGGGCTGGAGGCGCTGGCGAAGGTGAGCGGCACAGCGGCGGAACGGTTCACGGCGGAGACGCTGGGGTTCGCGATTGGCCCGCGGATGAACGCGGCCGGCCGGCTGGCGCATGCGAACATTGCGTTGGAGCTGATGCTGGCGGAGAACGGGATGCTCGCCGGCGGGCTTGCCGCGCAGCTGGACCAGCTGAACCGCGAACGGCAGCGGCAGACCGAAGAGGCGATGCAGATCGCGGAGGAGACGCTCGGTGCGAGCGACGAGCCCCTGGTGTTCGTGGCGAGCGAACACATATCGCCGGGCATCGTCGGACTCGTCGCTTCGCGGCTGGCGGAACGGCGGAACCGGCCGGCGATCGTGCTATCCAAAGGCCCCACGGAAAGCCGAGCGAGCTGCCGGAGCATCCCATCGTTCGACATCGTTTCGGCGATACGGAAAGAGAAGGCGCTGCTGGAGCGTCACGGCGGGCACCGCGCGGCGGCGGGGTTCACGGTTCGGAATGAGAACCTGGAATTGCTGAAGGACCGGCTGGTGAACACGGCCGCGGAGCAACTGGGGTGGGAACCGCCGCGGCGGATTATCGACATCGACGCGGAGGCGCGGCTGGGCGACCTCGATGGGCTCGAAGTGAAGGGCCTGATGCGGTTCGAACCGTGCGGGCAGGGGAACCGGAAGCCGGTGCTGATGAGCCGCGGCGTCCAGTTGAAGGACGCGAAGCCGGTCGGGGCGGACGGCGACCACCTTCGGCTGATGGTGAAGGACGGCCCGGTGGTTTGGCGGGGAATCGCGTTCCGGCAGGGCGACGCCGAGCTGGATGGGACGGTCGATATTGTGTACTCGCTGCAGCGGGACTGGCGTGGGGATGGCGTGGAGCTCGAGGTGTTAGACATCGCGACAGAGGCAGAGGGGCGGGCGCTGGAGCGTTAGGTATCCTCTTGACAACTCCTTAGCGTAAAGCTAACGATACGAGTGATGTTCTCGGGGCGGGGTGAAATTCCCCACCGGCGGTGAAAGCCCGCGACTCCGACCGCGTTACGCGCGGAAGGACTGATCCGGTGAAATTCCGGGGCCGACGGTCAGAGTCCGGATGGGAGAGAACACTTGCGGCTGCCTGTATCCGCGTGCGCGGCGTACGGGGGCCGACGGCGTGCCGTATCCGCGGCGCGCAATCTCCCGTTATCCCCGCGCGCATCAGTTCGCCACAGGGGTAGCGCATGTTCACTGGCATCATCGAAGAAGTGGGGACCGTGGTGGAGGCGGGCGAAGGCACGCTCCGCATCCGCTCGCCGTTCGTGCTCACCGATTCCAAGCTCGGCGATTCGATCGCTATCAACGGAGTGGACCTGACGGTCGCCGAGATGGACAACGAGACGTTCTTCGCGAACCTGATGCCGGAGACGTACCGGCGTTCGAACCTGGGCGACCTTCGGCCCGGCGACCTGGTGAACCTGGAGCGCAGCGTCCGGCCCACCGATCGTCTTTCCGGCCACATCGTGCGGGGAGTGGTAGAGGCGGTCGGCACCTTCGATTCAGCCACCCCCGAAGGCGACGCGATCATCGTCCGGATCAAAACACCGCCGGAATTGCTGAAGTACATGCTGGTGAAGGGTCCGGTCTGCATGGACGGGATCAGCCTGACCATCATCGCGAAGGACAGCGAGAGCTTTTCGGTGTCGCTGGTGCAATACACGCAGGAACATACGAACCTCATCAACCGGAAGCCGGGCGACCGGATCAACCTCGAGACAGACATCCTCGCGCGCTACGTGGAGAACATCCTCGCCGCCCGGGAGCAGGAGGCGAAGGCATGACCACCGAACGAGACCCGGTGATGGCAACGGTGCCGGAAGCCATCGAGGAGTTCCGGCGAGGAAAGTTCGTTATCATCACGGACGATGAGGACCGGGAGAACGAAGGTGACCTGGTGATGGCCGCCCAGTTCGTGACGCCGGACGCCATCAACTTCATGGCGAAGTACGGGCGCGGGCTGGTGTGCGTTTCGCTGACCGAAGAGCGGACCGAGCAGCTGAAGTTGCCGCTGATGGTGAACCACGAGGTGAACACCAGCGGCTTCGGGACGCCGTTCACGGTTTCGGTGGAGGCGCGAACCGGCGTGACAACCGGGATCAGCGCGGCGGACCGGGCGCGAACCGTGCAGGTGCTCATCGACCCGGAAACGCGGCCGGAGGACCTTTCGCGGCCGGGGCACATGTTCCCGTTGCGCGCCCGCAAGGGCGGCGTGCTGGTTCGCGCGGGACAGACCGAAGCGACCGTGGACCTGGCACGGATGGCCGGCCTCTATCCCGCCGGAGTGCTCTGCGAAATCATGAAGATGGACGGCGAAATGGCGCGCATGCCGGACCTGAAGCGGTTCGCGCGGCGCCACGGGCTTCGCATCGTCACCGTGAACGAGATGATCAAGTACCGGCTGCGGCACGAGCGCCTTGTGCAGCGCGTGGCCGAGACGAAGCTGCCCACGCCGAACGGCGACATGACGATCCTGGCCTACAAGGCCGAGAACTACCCGGATGAACATGTTGCCGTGATCAAGGGGCCTATCGACGAGGACAAGCCAGTGCTGGTGCGGGTGCATGACCAGTGCGTCACGGGCGATGTGTTCGATTCGATGCGGTGTGATTGCGGCGAGCAGAAGGACCGTGCCCTCAAGATGATTGCGGACGAGGGCGGCGTGTTCCTCTATATGCGGCAAGAGGGGCGAGGGATAGGGCTGCACAACAAGCTTCGGACGTACGAGTTGCAGGACAAGGGAATGGACACGGTCGATGCCAACCTCGCGCTCGGATTCCCGGCAGACCGGCGGGATTACGGCATCGGCATGCAGATCCTACGGGATATCGGCGTGCGCAAGATGCGGCTGATCACGAACAACCCGGCAAAGCGCGCGGGACTCGAGGCGTACGGCCTGGAAGTAGTGGAGCGCGTGCCGATCATCACCGAGCCGAACCCGTTCAACGTGCGCTACCTGGACGCGAAGCGGAAGCGCATGGGCCACCTGCTGGACGGCCTCGAGGCGGTGAGCGCCGAGGGAGGCTCCTGATGCCGGTGCTCGAAGGGGCGCTCGATGGTGC
>CALFYR010000306.1 GCA_937954195.1 uncultured Dehalococcoidia bacterium | reverse complement strand
CCTCGCATACGCCGATAGCCTTTTCGAACCCGTGCGCGATGCGTTGGCGGCCGGAAGTTAGTTGGCTTGTGCGCCAGCGTCCCACGCCCGCAGGGCGTCGGATGCGTAGATAACCTCCCACGCTGCGCCACTGACCCGCCCGTCCTCGCGGAGTGCGTCGAGAGGGGTCGAAGCCTCGAACCGTTCCTTGTGGCTGGTCAACGGCGCGCCGCCTTCTGCGTCCGCCGCAAAGTCCACGGCGCGTAGCCCTTCGCCAGCGGTATCGGCGACCATGAAGCTGATGCGCCAGCGTCCGTCCGGATGCGCCGCGATGAGCGCGAGTTCGGGGCTGCGGCCGAGCAGGTAGTTCTCGAGGCGTTCAAGCATCTGGTCCTCGGTGAAGTAGCTCGTCTTGAGCAACTCGTAGTGGAACATCGGGACGAGAGTACCGGGGAGCTCTTCCAGCTCGGTGCAGCGTGGCGCGATGCCTCCGCGATGGTCCTCGGGCGTGCACTCGAACCGCTCCCAACGGAGGGAGTCCAGGATTTCGTCCTCGTCCTCCGATTCGATCGACTCAATTGCGGGCAGTAGTGCTGGGAAGCGCTGCCGCACGTTCGCCAGTGCCGCATCGCGATCGGGACGGTCTGCCGATGCGATCGCAGTCGCGGGACCAGGAGTCTGACTTGTCTTTGGCTCGTTGCTGGAACATGCAGTGGCGATGATGGCGGCCAGCGTGACCGCCGCGAGGAGGACCTTCATGTTTTCAACAACGCGAACCGGGGGCCGAAGGTTCCCGGAATGTTAAGGCGAACTGTCGGAAGGCGGTTGGAAAGCGTACGTTTCCGCCATGCGCTGGCAGCTGCTTCCGCTGGCCCTGGTCGGCGTTGGGTTTGCCGCATGGGTGGCGTTCGAGCCCTCGAATGGTGGAGGAGATCCCGTCGTGGCGCGCGATCGGTTTCTCGATACCGACGGGCTGGTGGCCACGTTCAGCCCGGGCAGTGCGGAGGGCTACCGGTTCACGGTGGTCGATGGGGCCGGGTGGGTGTGGGAACGGACCTCTGGTCCGGGTGGGGCCGTTCGCGAAGACGCACTGATCTGGAACGGTGAGCACCACCTGCTTCGGATGGCGGAGGGCTGCCACGTGAGTATCGACGGCGTGCGTGAGCCGCTTATCCCGGGGTGGAACGCCGCTCCCCTGCTGGTAGCGCAGCCGGGACTCCGGCGCGTTGGCGACACGCGGGTTGAGTATGACCTCGAAGCTGCCCCCTATCTACCCGGTTCGCAGGCGGGTTCGTTGGAGGTCACCGAGGTGCTGGCGGCGATTGAGGATGGCGCGTTGTTGGTGGAGACCTCGGCTCCGCTGGCGACCACACGGCTATGGACCGGTGTCTACGAGATTCGACCTGCCACCGGGGAAGAGCTGGCTGCCGCCCGAACGACGATTGCATCCGCGGCGCCATCTTCGTTCGCGGAGGTGACGTTTCTGGAGCGCGTGACAGGGACGCTGGTGCTCAGCACGGCGCTGCTCGGGCCGTACACCGTTGTGATCGCAGAGGATTGTCCGGATTCGCCTGTGCTGCTTGGGAGCGCTGTCCGGGGTGGACAGGTGGAGGGGTTGCGGTCCGCCCCATCACCGTTGCGGTTCACGAACGATGTTCCGCCGCGTGTCGAATCGGCGATGGTTACGCGGTTGAAGATCCGCGCACCGGTCGAGTCGTTCAACGCGGAGATGGCGGGAGCGACGTTCGGTACCGTTCCGATCACGGAATCGGGCGTGTTGCTGGTTTCGACCGGTTCTGGAAGTGGAATAGCCGTGCAGGTGATGACCTGCACGGCTACTCCGTGGTTTGCGTGCTAGTGGCTTGCGGGCCGGCCCTGCGCCGTGGGCCCTCACCCCAGCCTCTCCCACCGAGGCGGCGGGAGAGGGAGCAAAGTCGGTTGCCATTAGCCGCGCGGCATCCCGAGGCCGCGGGTCGCGATGATGTTGCGCTGGATTTCGCTGGTGCCGGCGGCGATGGTGGCCGGGACGACCTGCATGTACTCGAGGGCGGCGCTGTTGCCGAGGACGGCTTCATCGCCTTCGAACTTGCGCAGCTGACCGGTCATGCCGGTGACGTGCATCTTGGTGCTTGCGATGCGCTGGGAAAGTTCCGAGCCATACATCTTGCACATGCTGGCTTCCATGTTCGGGACGCCGCCACGGGCCTGAATGGAGATGACGACGAACGAGAGCAGTTCGCAGATGGCGGTCTCGACGGCGCGGTCGGCCAGTTCCAGGCGATAGCTGGAGCTGACGGGTTCGCCCGCGGCGGCGCGGCCCTGCACGTACTTCTTCAGCTTCTCGACGTTCTTCCGCGCGGTGATCGAGCGGGCGATGTTCGAGCGCTCGAAGTCAAGCGTGGTGGTACCGACGTACCAGCCGCGGTTCTCTTCGCCGATGCGGTTCTTCACGGGGACACGCACGTCTTCGAAGAAGACTTCGTTGAAGACGTGGCCGTTCGCCATGTTGATGAGCGGCCGCACGGTGATGCCGGGCTGCTTCATGTTGACCAGCAGGTAGCTGATGCCGCGGTGCTTGGGGGCATCGGGGTCGGTGCGGGCCATCATGAAGATCCAGTCGGCGCGGTGGGCGCCGGAGGTCCAGATCTTCTGGCCGTTCACGACATAATCGTCACCATCGCGGACGGCGCGGGTTTGCAGGCTGGCAAGGTCCGAGCCAGAGCCGGGCTCGCTGAAGCCCTGGCACCAGGCGACTTCGCCGCGAAGCATGGGCGGCAGATGTTCGGCCTTTTGCTCATCGGTGCCGTGGAACATGATGGTCGGCCCGACGAGGTTGAGCATCTGGCGGCTGGTCGGCGCGCCGGCTTCGTGCAGCTCCTGGCTGAGCACGAATTGTTCGAGAACGGACATGTCGGCGCCGCCG